>CAYZLS010000094.1:0-7155 GCA_964479355.1 uncultured Wenzhouxiangellaceae bacterium
GTCACCAAGATCAAACACCAGGCCAGTCGGTGCTCGCTGGTGCGGCAAAGAAAATATCACCGGCGCTTGCTTATTGCTCACATTCGCTTGAACATCGGGCACTTGCCCGATGCTCTGGCTGCTTTCATCAGCACCAGCAACCACAGGCAACAGGCACAACAGCGCGACAGCCAGCAGGCCGAGGGTTGCTGGCAATCTGTTGCGTATTTGTCGCTTCACTTTTTCCTCACTGGTTCAGTATCACTACAGGTACTCATTTATAGAGTACAAACAGCCACAAAAGTTCGCCCACCAAGCATAGCAAAAATCAAGCAGAATTTCTGGTCTCGTTTGCTCGTTATGGCTGATATACTGCAGTTTTTATCACATAAGGTGTTAGGTGTTAGCGATGAAAGATTCGGGTTAGCCATGGTTGGGTTACAGACACCGGTTTGTGAGTTTGGAACGCTGGCCGTGGATTTCGATCTCCCAGGAGTAGATCAGCGGCGCTGGACACTGGGCCAGTGTGCCGGCAAGCGGGGTCTGTTGGTGATGTTTATCAGCAATCACTGCCCTTATGTCAAAGCGATCCGCGCCAAACTGGTACGAGATGTTAAAGAACTGCAGGGGTTGGGTATCAATGCCGTTGCCATCATGTCCAATGACACCATGGCTTATCCTGTGGATTCATTCGCTAATATGGCGAAGATTTCAAATCAGTTCGATTTTCCTTTTCCATACCTGTTAGATGCATCGCAGCGAGTTGCCAGGGCGTATGGAGCAGTTTGTACACCGGATTTCTTCGGCTATAACGCAGCCCTGGAATTGCAGTATCGTGGGCGATTAGATGCTGCGGGGGCGAGGCCGGATGATGACACGCAAGCTCGGGAATTGGTCGCTGCCATGGGGCAGATTGCAGTAACAGGTGTGGGACCTGAAGATCAGATTCCGTCGCTGGGTTGCTCGATCAAATGGTTATCAAATTAAATTAGCCTGGAGATTGCACCCGCATCCCGTATCCCCGATACTGGCGCATTGTCAAATGCGCTTCAGATTCCCGGTCGACCCATCCAAGCGGAGATAGTTATGCCAAAATCAAGAGTGGTAATAACCTGCCTCATCAGCTTGTTCACCAGCTTTTCTGCATTTGCGGATGTCGGAATTGATGAAAAAATCAATATTGCAATCAAGCCTTTCGCAGATGCCGTTGCCGGCTTTGTTTTTTCTGCATTTTCGGTTGCTGGTGTAGACATACCCTTCGTACTTGTATGGTTGATCGTAGCCGCTTTAGTATTCACAATCTATTTTAAATTCATAAATATACGAGCATTCAAGCATGGCCTTGAGTTAGTGCGTGGTGACTACCATGACCCGCAGGCAGCGGGTGAGGTGACCCATTTTCAGGCTCTTTCCACGGCCTTATCCGGCACGGTTGGGCTGGGTAATATCGCAGGTGTCGCCATCGCCGTGTCTTTGGGTGGGCCGGGCGCAACCTTCTGGATGATACTGGCGGGCTTCCTGGGGATGTCCTCTAAATTTACCGAATGTACCCTAGGTGTGAAGTATCGTGACGAATACCCGGATGGTACGGTGTCCGGTGGCCCGATGTATTATCTGACCAAGGGCCTCGCTGAGCGCGGCAAGGGATTTGCAAAACTGGGTAAAGTGCTGGCCGTGATGTTCGCTATTTTTTGCGTGGGTGGTGCGTTCGGTGGTGGCAATATGTTCCAGGCTAATCAAAGCTTCTCACAACTGGTTAATGTGACCGGTGGAGAGCATAGCTGGCTGGCTGACAAAGGCTGGTTGTTTGGTCTGGTGGTGGCCAGCCTAGTGGGCCTGGTGATCATCGGTGGCATTAAAGGAATTGCCCGGGTCACTTCTAAAATGGTGCCTTTCATGGCGGTAATGTACGTCACCGCGGGCCTAATTCTCATATTAATCAATTACGCTGAGGTTCCGGCGGCATTTGGAGCAATTTTTGCAGGCGCTTTTACCGCCCAAGGTGTTTCAGGTGGTGTGATCGGCGTGCTTTTTCAGGGTTTCAAGCGGGCTGCATTTTCCAATGAGGCGGGGGTAGGTTCTGCTGCAATTGCGCATTCTGCCGTGCAGACTAGCCGTCCGGTCACGGAAGGCTTTGTCGCATTGTATGAGCCATTTGTGGACACTATTGTTGTCTGCACCGTTACGGCTCTGGTAATAATGATTACCGGCACTTGGGACCCTTCGGTCGATCCCAGCGCGGGGGTCCAATTAACTTCCAGGGCATTTGAATCAACCATTTCCTGGTTCCCATGGATGCTGACGATTGCGGTTTTGTTATTCGCATTTTCAACCATGATTTCCTGGTCATATTATGGCCTCAAAGCTTGGACATTTCTGTTCGGCCAAAACAAAATAACCGATGCGACGTTCAAACTCCTGTTCATGTTCTTCGTGGTGGTGGGCTCATCCATGCAATTGGGTTCGGTGATCGATTTTTCAGACGCCATGATTTTTGCGATGGCATTGCTACTTCCTGTTACCGGTAGTTAGGCGAGAACTGGACGAATACTGGGTTAATTACAAAGCCGGGAGATTGGTCAAGACCCGAGTTGCCTGAAACAGCGGCACATCCGCACTTGTCACATTGAAGGAGTACTAAATGCCCACCCGATCTGAACTTGCAAACGCGATTCGTGCCTTGTCTATGGATGCGATACAGCAGGCTAATTCCGGCCATCCCGGAGCCCCTATGGGGATGGCCGATATTGCAGAAGTGCTTTGGAGTGATTATTTGCAACACAACCCTGCCAACCCGGGTTGGTGGGATCGTGATCGTTTCGTGCTTTCCAATGGGCACGCTTCGATGTTGCTTTATTCTGTTCTACATTTAAGTGGTTATGACCTGCCGCTATCGGAGTTGCGCAATTTTCGGCAACTACACTTCAAAACTGCAGGCCATCCGGAGCGTGGAGAAATACCCGGGGTAGAGACCACTACCGGCCCATTAGGGCAGGGCTTGGCCAATGCGGTTGGCATGGCCCTGGCGGAAAAAGTTCTGGCTAATCGGTTTAATCGAGACGGCCACCGGATCGTTGATCATCGCACCTGGGTATTTGCGGGTGATGGCTGCCTGATGGAAGGTATTTCACATGAAGCCTGTTCGTTGGCCGGAACGCTGGGGCTGGGCAAGTTGGTTGTTGTTTGGGACGACAATGGTATCTCTATAGATGGTGAGGTTAGTGGCTGGTTCACTGATGATACGCCGGCGCGATTTGAGGCTTATGGCTGGCTAGTGATTCGTGACGTAGATGGTCACGACCCGGATGAAATCACGCAGGCTATCGAGACGGCCCAGGCTGAAACTGAGCGCCCCACTTTGATCTGTTGCAAAACGATTATCGGATTTGGTTCCCCCGCCAAGCAAGGCACCGCAGCCTCACACGGCGCACCACTGGGTATGGAGGAAGTAGCTGCCACCCGCCTCGCGCTGGGTTGGGAATATCCAGCATTTGAAATTCCCAACGAGATTTATGGTGGCTGGGATGCGCATGCAACTGGCTCGTTGGCAGAGTCTCAATGGAAAGAGCGATTTTCAGCCTATCAGCAGGCATTGCCGGAACTTGCCGCTGAATTCAGCCGTAGAATGCATGGCGACCTGCCTGAAAACTGGCAACAGTTGACGGATCAGATGATCACTGATCTGCAGGCTCAAGGGGTGGTGGCAGCAACCCGGAAAGCATCACAAATGGCCCTGGATGCCTTTGGTCCGTTGTTGCCGGAATTGATTGGTGGTTCAGCCGACCTGGCTGGGTCAAACAACACTTTCTGGCAACAGAGTGTCGATGTTCGTGAGGGCACCCAGGACGGTAACTACATCTATTTCGGTGTGCGCGAATTTGCCATGACCGCAGTTTGCAACGGCCTAGGCCTGCATGGAGGTTTTATACCCTACCATGCTACTTTCCTGGTCTTTTCGGATTACGCGCGCAATGCAGTGCGCATGTCAGCGTTGATCCCAACGCATAATATCCATGTTTACACCCATGATTCCATTGGCCTGGGTGAAGATGGCCCCACCCATCAACCGATAGAGCATGTTTCCAGCTTGCGCCTGATCCCGAATCTCAGTGTTTGGCGGCCCTGCGATAGTGTCGAGTCAGCGGTTGCTTGGAGGTGCGCGATTGAAGAAAGCGCTGGACCGAGCGCATTGGTGTTTACCCGCCAGAACCTGCCCCACCAGCAGCGAGATGAGGCGCAGATTGACGCGATCAATCGAGGTGGGTACATTTTGCATGAAGCTGATGGCCGCTGTGATGCACTGATTATTGCGACCGGCTCTGAGGTAGGGTTGGCAATGTCAGCTGCAGCAGAACTGGCTGCAAAAAACACGAATGTACGGGTGGTATCCATGCCGAATCCAGGGCGGTTTATGGCCCAGACCCGGGTTTACCGCGAGTCCGTTTTGCTTTCGGATTGTAAAGCCCGGGTAGCGGTCGAAGCGGGCGTAGGACACTACTGGCACCCGTTTGTAGGGGATCATGGTCGCATTATAAGCATGGATGGTTTCGGTGCCTCCGCGCCGGCCCCCGTATTGTTTGAACATTTTGGTTTAACCGTTGAAAATATCAAAAAAGCAGTCTGCGAACTGCTTGAAACTGATTAAGGAGCAATACTATGGTAGTTAAAGTAGCGATCAATGGCTATGGCCGCATCGGCCGCAATATCATGCGAGCGCTGTATGAATCGGGCCGTACCAACGAAATCAGTATCGTTGCAATCAATGACCTGGGAGATGCAAATAGCAATGCGCACCTGACCCAGTACGATACCGCGCACGCTAAATTCCCGGGCACGGTCAGTGTGGACGGTGGCGATTTGATTGTGAATGGTGACCGGATCAAGGTTCTGGCCGAGCGGGACCCCGCCAAACTTCCGTGGGCGGCACTGGGCGTCGATCTGGCGATGGAATCTACCGGCTTTTTTTTCAGCCGGGAAGCTGCCAGTGCACACCTCACCGCCGGTGCGAAAAAAGTGATCATCTCCGCTCCGGGTAAAGGGGTGGACAATACCATTGTCTATGGTGTGAATCACGATACGCTTAAACCTACCGATGAAGTGATTTCCAACGCCTCGTGCACTACCAATTGCCTGGCTCCGTTAGCCAAGGTATTGCATGAGGGAATCGGCATCGAACACGGCCTGATGACGACCATTCACGCCTATACCAATGATCAGGTGTTGACCGATGTCTATCACAGTGACTTGCGCCGGGCGCGCTCGGCTACGATGAGCCAGATCCCTACCAAAACAGGTGCAGCCGCCGCAGTTGGTTTGGTACTGCCTGAACTTAACGGTAAGCTGGATGGTTTTTCCATGCGGGTTCCCACCATCAATGTGTCGGTAGTGGATTTAAGCTTCACAGCCAGTCGATCAACTTCGGTCGAGGAAGTCACTGCCGTAGTCAGGGCGGCAGCAGAAGGCAATATGAAAGGCGTGCTGGACTATAACGAGGCACCGTTGGTATCGATTGATTTTAATCACAATCCACACTCCTCGATTTTTGATGCAGGCCTAACCAAGGTGATGGAAGGTAAGCTGGTCAAAGTGCTGAGCTGGTATGACAATGAATGGGGTTTTAGCAACCGCATGCTCGATACCACGCTGGCATTGATTAATGCCTGATATGGCAGTTTCAGAGAAGGTGAAACCGGAAACCGGTCGAGAGGCTGCCTTGGGGCACCGGGAACCTGGTCGAGAGGCTGGCCTGGGCCATTCCTGATGAAATGTCCGGATTAGCCTGCGGTTTTTAACGAGTTGGTTGACGGGAGTCGGCAGATGTCTTTTTGTCGAATGGATGAACTAGAACTCGCTAACAAGCGGGTTCTGATTCGTGAGGATTTCAATGTTCCACTGGACGCAGGCCGAGAGACTTCGGACGCACGCTTGCGGGCCGGCATACCCACCATAGAGTTGGCTTTGGGACGTGGCGCGGCCGTCATCTTATTGTCCCACCTGGGCAGACCTATCGAAGGGCAATACAGCGCTGAGTTCTCACTTGCTCCAGTGGCTGAGCAGTTGGCAAAGCTGCTGGATCGACCGGTACGCCTGCAAAAAGACTGGCTTGACGGTGTCCAGGTACAGCCGGGTGAAGTCGTGTTATGTGAAAACGCACGCTTCAATCCGGGTGAAAAGAGCAACGATGAGGGATTGGCCAGGACTATAGCTGCCCTATGTGATATTTTTGTTATGGATGCTTTTGGCACCGCCCACCGGGCGCAGGCATCCACCGAGGGGGTGATTCGGTTTGCACCCACGGCCTGCGCAGGACCTCTATTAAGTCGTGAATTATATATGCTTGAGACGGCCCTGGCGGAGCCGAAACGGCCCGTGTTGGCGATCGTCGGTGGCTCCAAAGTGTCTACCAAGCTGTCGGTGCTGCAAGCGCTGTTGTCAAAAGTCGACCAACTGATTGTTGGAGGCGGCATTGCCAATACTTTTATCGCTGCCTGCGGACATCCGGTCGGCAAGTCACTCTACGAACCGGACTTGTTGCATGCGGCCCAGCGTTTAATCCGAAGTGCCCACAAACTGGGAAGTGAAATCCCGTTACCGAAGGACGTGCTGGTTGCAAGCGGATTTTCAAAGGATGCCGAGGCGACAGTCCGATCAATTGATGCAGTGCAGGATGATGAAATGATACTCGACATCGGCCCGCTGACTGCCGTGGCTTATGCCGAGATGATCCAAGGCGTCGGTACCGTGATCTGGAATGGCCCGTTGGGTGTCTTTGAGTTTGAAAACTTTGCCGCCGGCACACGCGCCATTGCCGATGCGATTGATATGTCCAGCGCTTTCAGCATTGCCGGTGGTGGCGATACGCTGGCCGCGATTGACCAGTTTGATGTAGCGGACGGTGTCAGTTATATCTCGACTGGTGGTGGCGCTTTCCTGGAGTACGTAGAGGGTAAAACCCTGCCAGCAGTCGCAGCGCTGGAAAGTCGTTTTAAAGACTGAAATATTATCTCCATAAGAGTTAGTCGCATCTCATCCTAAACGCAAGCACCTACCAGCAGGGCAAGGGCTGGGTTATACTTCTAGAGACACGCTGCGAGCACATCCCTGTATCGCTCTCGGCTCAGGCTCCATGCTTCGCTATAACGAGCCCATCCGTGGACTCGTGTCGCCGACATCCTG
>CAYZLS010000095.1:0-563 GCA_964479355.1 uncultured Wenzhouxiangellaceae bacterium
TTGGAATCTCCCTAAGTCGTTAGTTAATTGATTAAGTCGCTACTACGGCACAACCGTTGCGGCCTGTAAATATGCCTGTGGATACGCAAAAAGGCGGTAATCCGTAGCCTGTTTGCAGAGTTGGGGATATGGAGTGTGTATTTCAAGAGTGTTTCGCAATTTTTTAAACTTCGTTTGTAACCATTTCTTCCCGGCTGCGTATATTCTGTTGTTATGAGCGGAAGTTATCGGCAATGGGTTAAGGAGTACCAGGACCCTGCCTGGACGCTGACGCGTTACATTTTAAAGGACGCTCAGGAGGCTGAAGATGCCACCCAGAACGCATTTTTAAAGCTTTGGCACAACTGGGATAAGATTGATCCTGAACGGATTAATCCCTGGTTGATGCGGGTAACCAGCAATAGTTGTCTTGATCGTCTGCGACGCAGACGGGACATTGTTGAGCTGGATGAAACTCACTTTGCTGGCGAGGTAAGCGGGCCCATGCAGGACGTAGCTGCCAACGAGTTGGGTGTATGGCTGTGACGGGCCATTGAAGCATTGAAAGAGCCTTACCGATCATT
>CAYZLS010000095.1:573-7035 GCA_964479355.1 uncultured Wenzhouxiangellaceae bacterium
GTGGCCGGAATGCTGGAGTTGAGCCCATCGCAGGTCAAGGTATATCTGCA
The DNA here is from genome assembly GCA_964479355.1 of uncultured Wenzhouxiangellaceae bacterium. Classification (GTDB taxonomy): domain Bacteria; phylum Pseudomonadota; class Gammaproteobacteria; order Xanthomonadales; family SZUA-36; genus SZUA-36. The sequence continues at coordinate 624 of CAYZLS010000095.1, forward strand.
CCAGGCGCGCAAAGAATTACGAGAGCAACTCGCAGAGGTAAGACCATGAACAAATATGATGAGACACGGGAAGAACAGATCAATTCATTACTTGATGGTGATCTGAGTCCGGTGGATGCCGAGCAACTGCAAACGGCAGCAGGAGATGACCGGGAACTTGCCCAGGCTATTGTTGCAGCCTGCCAACTGCAACAGGCAATGGATACGATTCAGGTTGAGCAAACACCAGCCAGTCTTGGCAGGCGCTTACGTGCAATTCCACGTGAACAAAAATCCCGGACTGGTTTCAGGTTATTACAACCCATTTGGGGAATGGCGCTGGCGGCGATACCGCTGGTGGTTATTGCAGTGAGCCTGCTGCGTCCGGCGACCCCTTCGGCAAGTGAGATTGCTCAGGCCCGCCAGGATATTGCACTGGCCTTTGCCTACCTGGATAAGGCTGGAAAATTCACCGGTCGCGAAATTGAGACAATGCTCGGTAGCACCATGGTGGAAGCGGTTGCCGGGCACATGATCAGGAATATCAAACTTCAACAACATCAGCTTAAGGAGCAAAAAGCATGAACTATCTGAACATCAGGAAAGTTGGAATGACTCAAATTTTTACCGGAATACTTTGTACTTTGCTGGCATTGTCGGCCATGGCGCAGGAAGATGAGCTTAAAGATTTGCCCGGTTACATCGACTTTGGTGATTTATCCTCAACCTATGGTGAACCGAAGATATCAATCAACATTGGTGGAACACTGCTGCAATTTGTCGGCTTAATGAGTGAAGACAGCAATCCGGAAACCGCAGAGGTATTGTCCAGCCTTAAAGGCGTAAGGGTGTTTGGTTACGCTACCCAGGACGATACCAGTGTCGCCAGGCAGAAGTTCGGTGAGGTCAAAAATACCCTGAAATCCAAGGGCTGGGAGCCTGTGGTACAGGTCAACGAGGAAGATGAACAGGTCCTGATCTATATGAAAATAAATGGCACTGTAATGGATGGAATGACGGTAATGACGGTGGATGATGAAGAAGTCATGTTCATCAATATCATCGGTCAACTGGATCCAAAACAGCTGGGTAAAGTGATGGACAGCTTCGATATTGATATTGATGATGCACTGGAGCTGGAGTGACCCAATGACCAGGCAAGCAAACAATTATAATAGCTATCGTTGGCTGCTGGCTGTCGTTGCGGGTATTGCACTAAGTGCCTGTGGTATCACGGCGCCACGCAGTAACGCCGGTTATGCCAATCTTGATTCACCTGGCATGAACGACACCCGGCGCACGATGGCCCTGTCCCTGGGCCCGACGGTGTTACATTTTGCGGCCCGGTTCCACGACGATGAGCCGGAAACGCAGGCTCTGTTGCGAAGTCTGGATGGTGTACGAATCCGCACCTATGAGGTATACGGGGATCCGGACCGGATCAGGCGGAATTTTGAAAACATGGGGAAAAACTTGGGCGAGGATGGTTGGCAGCCCATCATGCTGGTGCGCGAAGAGGGCGAGTTAGTACAGATGTTCGCCAAAACCTCCGGTGATGCCATCCTTGGGTTAACCATTGTGTCTGCGGATACTACGGAAGTTGTCGTCGTCAATGTAATGGGTGATATTGACCCTAGGTATTATAGCGATGTGATGAGCGCGCTGGATGTCGACAAAGCGCCGGAGCTAGAGGTTGCACCCCGGAGTGTAGGGGCGGGTTGAAACGCCGCTTGGGCAAGCGCAAATACTGCTATCATCTGGATGGAGTATTAGTCATCGGATCACCCACATGCGCCTCCTGTTATCTGTCTTGGCCATTGTTTCCTGCAGCGCTTGCGCAGGGGGCCCGCCCAGCGTTGAAATTGGCGGCAAACAATTTAGCGTAGAACTTGCCCAGACGCGGGAAGAACAGGCGTTGGGCCTGATGTATCGGGATGATCTGCCTGCCGATCACGGCATGCTGTTTATCTTTCCGGCTGAGGCACCCCGCAGTTTCTGGATGAAAAATACGCGCATCCCGCTGGACATACTGTATTTCGACACCCAACTGACGCTGGTTAGCGCGGCTTTAGACACGCCGCCTTGCAGGGTGAGCCGCTGTCCTTCCTATCCCAGCATTGCCCCGAGCATGTATGTGCTGGAGCTCAATGCAGGTACTGCCGCGGAGCTGGGAATCAAAGCGGGAGATCAGTTAAGGTTGGATCTGGGCCAGCGTTGACCCGCAGATTTCAGCAAGAATCCAGACTGCCAGTGTCTGGCTTTACCACCTGTGTATTTGTGTAAGCTTCAAGAAACTTACCAATCTGCACCTAGGCCTCATCCGCTTGTGGCAGTTCTGGTGTAAAGATTTGCCACACATGCATCATGCTTTGCCAGATTTGCAGTTTTATCGGAGATCCTGAGGCGTGGGCCTTGCAGACATAGCGGCGAGCATCGTCTAGCAACATCTCAGATTCACTGGCCTGTACCAGGGTGGGTGGCAGGCCTGACAGGTCTCCAAACAGGGGTGAGACGATAGGGTTGGAAGGTCGCATCCGGTTGGCCCCATACAGCACCCAGTTTTTAACCATTTGCGGCAGTCGGTTAACAATCCGCAAAATCGGGGCCAGCATGATATCCGTGTTTTCGTTGCTGCGGATGCTGGCGCCGGAAAAGGTGTTGTCGGTTAGGGGCGAAAATGCCACCACGGCATCAGGAACACGTAGGTCGTTATCACGCACCTAGGCAGCCAGCGACAAAGCGAGGCTGCCGCCGGCAGAATCACCTGCAAAAAACAGCTGTTGCACCGCGCCGGGTCCCGCCGGGCCATTGCTCAGTATCCACTTAAAAGCGCTGTGGCAATCCTCAACACAATCCATAAGCCGGTGCTCTGGTAGCAGGCGGTAATCAATGGCAAGCACGGAACAGCCAGTAATTTCTGAGAACTTGCTGGTGATGGTGCGATGGCTTTTCGGGCTGCCAATCATAAAACCACCACCATGGATATATAACGCCCGTCGGCGGGTGTCAGTTGTCTGGGCCAGTACCCACTCGGCGGGTATGCCTCCCGCTTTTATTGGTGCAAATGTACTGATGTACTTACGGTCGTCACTGATGCTGTCGATGACAGCCCGTGCAGAGTGCGGTTGGCGCTTGCGCACAAGGGCTGTAATTTGCGCTTCGAGGTCTTTGACCAATTCGGTCACTGCCCGTTGCTCTGGCCCCGGGGGTGTTGTGCTGGCAAAAACTTTGATCGTTTCAGCCGCGGGGGATGCATCGAGTTGTTCACCCCGCAGGTAGTATTGATCAACGGCCCAAAAAACAAGCACTAGCAGCACCAGACCGATTAACAGATACATGCCTTACTCCTTAAAACCTGAAAACCCGCCAACCATGAATCTCGGGTGATTACAGTAACAGTCTGTTCGGCCTGCAGGTCAAATTCAACAGGTTTCAGAGTTGGTACTAAACCCGAGCAACAACAATAAGTGTTTTTTCAGATACAATTGTCCAGCGTGGGATTAATAAGCAGCAGGCATCCTTTGAATTAACTAAAGAATTAATCAAAGAACCAATGTCCAAAGTAGATACCGCCTGGTTGCGGATGGAACAGCCCACCAATTTGATGATGATCAATGGGGTGATCGTCCTGGAAGCGCCGCTGGACTATGCCCGGTTGCCTGAGACCATAGAGCAGCGTTTCCTGACTTTCAGGCGGTTCCGTCAAAAAGCCGTGGATCGAGCTGCGGGCGCTCGTCTGAACGCACAGCACAGATTGAGTTAATTCGTAGCCTGGGTTTGCAACTTAACCAGTTGGTGCGTCATCGCCTGGTAATGATGCTGATCAAAATGCTCAGAGCGCCGGCACTTGCGGCCGGCTTTGGCTTGTTGCAGTCATTTCTGGAAAAAGGTTTGTTCGCCTCTCGTGCAATGGATGACGGCACTGAATTTATTGACACCATCTGGCGCCGGGAAAGTGAGGCCATGCGCCGCTTGCTGGCAGGTGATGAAAAGCCGTTTGTCTTGGTGAAATGTCCGGGTTAGTGTTGGCCCCGGGTTATTCTTCTTCGAAGCGACAGCCAAAATGTGTTTCGAGGTAACGCACGATTTCCTGCTCTATGGGATCTTTTAGCAACATTAACATGAAGCCCAGTTGGGTCTGGATTCTGATCTCGCTGTCCTGTACAAAAATCTGGCCCTGCACACCCGGTCGTTCAAAATCAATCATTTCGTCTTCCCAGCCGTAATCGATAGCAAACTTTTCAGCCAGGTCGCGGGATAAATCATCAGCGGCCTGCAATGCCTCGTCATGGCTGAGGTTGTGCTGTGCGCGGATGTCGATGCTTGACATAGGCAGTTCAGATTCTCCCAATGCAATTCAGAGTAGGACTGTGCATACTGCCACCATGGTCACACAAAACCAACCCCATACAAATTCATACTATGCAGCCACTGCAAACCGCCCCATAGATTACGCACCTTTGCGTGGTGCTCAGCAAGCAGGCGTCTGTGTTATCGGCGCTGGATTCACCGGTATCTCAACAGCGCTGCACCTGGCGGAGCGCGGTTATAAGGTCGCGGTGGTTGAAGCCAATAAAGTCGGTTGGGGTGCTTCCGGGCGAAATGGTGGCCAGATCATCGGCGGAATTGCGGGTGAAAATGTCATTGCCCGCCGGCAGGGAGCTGCTGGGGAGAGGATATTATGGGAAATGCGCTGGGCTGGTCACGACATCATCCGCGAGCGGGTCAAGACCTATGAAATCGACTGTGATTTGAAGTGGGGTTATCTCGATGTAGCGATCAAAAACCGCCATTTACGTGCGCAGCAGGAGAGCCTGGAAAAACTTGAAAAGTATCATTTTCCGCATGCGGTTAAGGCTTTAACCAGGGAGCAAACCGCAGCTTTGATCGGTACCGAAGCCTACATTGGGGCCTTGCTGAATATGGGCAACGGCCACCTGCATCCGCTCAACCTGTGTACCGGTGAAGCCCGGGCAGCAACTTCTCTGGGCGCAGATATTTACGAGCACTCGCAGGTGTTGCGGATTGAAAGAGGCAGCCAGGCGAAAGTTATAACCGAGCAAGGCTCTGTAGCGGCTGATCTGGTTGTGATAGCCGGCAATGCGTATCATTTTCTCGAACGTAAATTGCGTGGCATATTGTTCCCGGTCAACAGCTTCATCATCGCGACCGAACCTCTTTCCAATGCAATGGTGAGTGCAATAAACCCACAGGACCTAGCCGTTTGTGACCCCAATTTTGTATTGGAATATTTTCGACTCAGTGCGGATAAACGCCTGCTATTCGGCGGCCGGTGTAATTACTTTGGGAATGATCCTGAAGTCATAATGTGTAATCTGCAGCCGCGACTTCTGAAAATATACCCCCAGCTCAAGAACACCAAAATTGATTACGCCTGGGGAGGTACCATTGGCGTTACTCTCAATCGTGTGCCACGCTTGGGCAGGGTTGCGCCGAACATATACTACTCCCAGGGTTATTCTGGTCATGGTGTTAATGTTACCCACCTGGCAGGTCAGATCATGGCAGATGCCGTGTCCGGGACGCTTGAGCGGTTTGATATGTTCGCCAACATCAAGCCGGTCATCGTACCCGGCGCGCACCTGTTTAGTAAGCAGATGGTCGCCCTGGGCATGCTCTACTATCAACTTAAAGACCGGTTGTAAGGCCGACAGTGTTGATATCAAATGAAAAGGGTGTGCTGTCGGTTCGGTATGCTTCTCGATAAAGCCGTTGTCACCGACTAATCAATCTTCAGACTCAGGTAGTATTAACCACAAAATGATATACACAAGAATGCCCGGAAAAGCAGCAGATAGAACAGAAGCCAATACATAAACAATTCGGGTGCCGGTGATCGACCAATTGAAATGCTGTGCGAGTCCGGCGCAGACACCACCCAACATGGCGTGATGCTGGTCTCTGGAAATACCTGTGCGCTTGCTCATGCCAATCAGTCTCTCTATTTTTCAGAGCTCAATCATTTCAAAGTCTTCCTTGCCTACGCCGCAATTAGGACAGACCCAGAATTCGGGCACATCATCCCAGCGGGTACCGGCGGCCAAGCCTTCTTTCGGGCAGCCTTTTTCTTCTTCGTACACCCAGCCGCAGATGATGCACATCCAGACCTTGAAATTACTTTCTGCCACCATTGTATTCCTGAGTTGATAAAAAGCGTAGTTTGCCATGCTCTGCGCAACGTATAAATAGCTAATCCACTCCGAAAACGAGCTAAAATGCCCAATTGGTTTTTATGGAACAGGTCAAATAATGCTGAGCAGTAAGGAATTGATTGAAAGGGCGCGCTTATGTATACCCGGAGGGGTAAATTCGCCGGTACGTGCATTTAATGGTGTGGGTGGCGATCCGGTGTTCTTCAACCGGGCTCAGGGCGCGTGTCTGTACGATGTTGCCGGGCGTTCTTACATCGATT
>CAYZLS010000096.1:0-256 GCA_964479355.1 uncultured Wenzhouxiangellaceae bacterium
CACTAAGCAGTATGCTCGACAATAGTGTGACAATAGCAAATCCATAACTGATCGCGATGGTGAATTGATTGACGAATACACAACAACCCATAACGCCAGGCAAGCAAGCCGACGACGAACCGGTCTGGCGGGCATTCGGGCGTTTTATTGTGCCCGCTTTTCTTTATTCGATTCGACACCTCACCATCGGCACTGCGATTCGAACCCGCCGCGCTTACCTCAGGGGGCGTGGGCGAAAATATTACATTTGAGCAAC
>CAYZLS010000096.1:266-680 GCA_964479355.1 uncultured Wenzhouxiangellaceae bacterium
CCTGGGAGAAACTGAACTACGCCGGGCTTCATACGTGTTTCATTCCAACACGAAGACCGGTCCATTGCCCTGGGATGGTATGCAAACCATGTTTCGTCATTCCTATCCAGTCAGGATGCTGCCGGCAGTGCTACGAAACATGTGGGTAGCTTTTCGCCCACCGGGGAAAATAGCAACGGAAAAACGAGTGGTTACCGATACGGCAGCCATGACCGCTGAAATCAAAGCAAAGGCTGTTTCACTTGGGGCAGGCATTGTCGGCATTTGCGAGATTAAGCCGGATTTCCTCATCGAAGGCGAAACCAACTCTTATCGATACGCAATTGTGCTCGGTTTGCCGATGGAGCGAGAGGTGATGTTGCATGCAACATCCGTCAAGGCAGGACGTGAGGTTGGCAAGATTTACAACCAGTG
>CAYZLS010000096.1:690-7010 GCA_964479355.1 uncultured Wenzhouxiangellaceae bacterium
CCAGTGTTCGCGGCTTACGGTTGACCTCGCTCGCCATATTCGCACGCTGGGATGGCGCGCTAAGGGTTTGCCAATTAACAGCAGCGGAAAATACCTGCACGTCCCCATGGCAATCGCTGCCGGGCTGGGTGAACTGGGTAAGCACGGCTCAATGATTTCACGCGAGTACGGCTCGAATGTTCGCCTCACATCAGTGCTTACTGATTTGCCATTGAATATAGGCAAGCCTGTCGATATGGGTGTGGAAGACCTGTGTGCAAAATGCCAGCTGTGTACCAAAGCCTGTCCGCCCGGGGCTATCTCCGATGAAAAACAAATGGTGCGCGGCATGCGCAAATGGTATGTCGACTTCGACCGTTGTGTACCCTATTTCAGCGACACCTATGGCTGTGCAATATGCCTGGAGATGTGCCCCTGGTCCAGGCCTGGCCATGGCCCAAGATTGGCGGAACGCCTGCTCAAAGTTCGCGCCCGCCGTAACCTGGTTGCGGGCGAGTGAACGCCCGGGCATTGCCGGGAGAATTAGCTATTTGCTCTGGAAATCCCGGTACACCTCGCCGCCCTTCATAACGAACAGGATATTGCGCAAGGCCCTAATATCCTTTGTCGGGTCCTGGTCCACTGCGACTATATCGGCAAATTTACCGGCCTCAAGTGAGCCAATACTGTCGTCTGCACCCAGCATTCGTGCCGCTTCGATGGTTGCTGCGCGCAGCGCCTGCAAGGGGGTCATTCCTGCTGCAACATAGTATTGCGCTTCACGGGCCGTGGCCGTGGTGCCGTCATTGAGCTCCGAAGGTAATTGATCGGTGCCAAGGGCGATGTTGACACCTTCCTCGATGGCCATTTCCAGTGCTTTCCAGTGTTCTTTGCCCACCGAGTTTCGGCGTTTCAAATACCAATCCGGCGAACCGATCTTTTCAAAAAACGGCTGCGTTGCCGGCTGGGTAACCACGATGGTCGGCACCAGCCAGGTACCGTGTTTTTGCATCTTCCTGAGGACCTGCCGGTCAAGTGAGTAACCGTGTTCTATACTATCAATTCCGGCATCGACAGCAATATTGGTTGCTGCCGATGAACCCGAATGAGCCGCGACCTTTGCACCGAACCTGTGTGCCACGTCAATAACGGCAGTAATCTCCTCAGGCGTCATCAAAGCCCCGACAATACTGCCACCTTCTGTTGCTATTCCTCCTGATATCATGATCTTGACCCAATCTGCCCCGGCACTGATTTCTTTACGCGTGGCTTTCATTAACTCGAAGGGACCATCACTGTAGGTCTGGCCTTCTTTCGAACCGTGGCCACCAGTGATGACAATCGCTTCGCCAGAGCTGAATATACGGGGACCTATAGCTTGACCTTTGGCTATGGCCTTTGTTAAAGCCAGATCTTCGTGTCCCGGAGCACGGGGCGGCCAGGAATTTCCGGGTGAGCGAATTGAAGTGACACCTGCCTGGAGGATTTCCCGGGCGCTGGCGGCCATTCGCAAAACCAACTCTCCTTCAGTTTCATTCGCCAGCTCGGCTTCCATCTTCCCTGGTAACACCAGCCCAAGGTGGACATGCATATTCATCAGGCCGGGTATCAGCCAACTGCCGGTCGCATCAATAACGCGTGCATCATCCGGCACAGATATATCTTTGGCACTGCCAATAGCAGTAATTCTCTCACCTTCAATTACAACGACAGCATTGTGAATTGATGCATTGCCGTCCAGGTCAACCACAGTGCCGCCGACAATGGCTTTAATCGAAGTGGATTCTGCAGCTTGCGTGATGCCAACAAACGATACTGCGACAACAAATAGTAAAGCTATGCGATAGTTTTTCACTCTTATTCCTCCATGTGTTTTAGTGAAAAATCATCCCAACGGTCTCTATTGCCTGTATTCCGAGCGTAGTACTCAGCATTGGGCTTCTTGCCAGCGTACGTTCGTATATTGACTCAAGGAAGCTGCCAAAACGCTCTGATTCAGAAGCCTCAGCTGGAAATACCTGTGCGGGTAAAGACGAGCACACAAACAATACGCAAATTGCACATCAATAACAGCACGGCTATCCGCCTGCTTTTTGAAGCGAGATGTGAATGAAGTTGCGTTGCCACCGAGTCATTAAAAATACATATGATATAACATATGCTCGAAGTAGGCTGAATTCGATTACGGGTTACTAGGGGGTCTTCTCATTTAGCCATATGAAACAAAGTTTACGGGTAGTAACCATGCATCCAAGACTGCTATTGCCCCTGATAGGCGCATCCCTGATCATTGCTGTTGGGATTTTCGCCTGTGACACTACAACGCAACCCCAGCCCCAGTCCCCCGGTGATGGTGAGGTCCTCGAAGGGCTCATAGAGTAATTCGTCGATTTACAAGGGTAGGTGGACGGGCGCGACCCGGTCTTTTCCATTGCATTTTTTGAAACGGATATCGAACAACAAAGTGACCTGCTGGACCGGGTGCGGCTTCTGTCGCCCTGAGAGCCGTAATCGGCTAAATAAACGGTGCTACCGGGCTTGAATCCAGCACCAGTAACTCCATTTTTGTAAGATTTCACGGAAGTCTAACTGGAAAGCGTGAAAAGTTGACGCAAAAAACTGCTTCGGTACTCGTCAGTTTCATGGTAAAGGGCTTTTATCCTTCCTAACCTCTACAGTAACGTTAGTGGAATTATCCTGGAGGCCCCAGACTAACGGGACTTCAATTTGGAAATTGTGATGGACTGCTAGTATGTTTGTACACTAAGCGTGCCGGATACTGAAGTACCAGCACCCAGAGTCACTGTTGCCCCTTTGAGTGTTACGGTCGCTCCAACACCGACATTAAAGCCAGTGGTGGTGGTAATGTTATTACAGGCTGTATGGGCGATGGTCGCATCGTGGGCGTAATCGAGCAGGATGTCGTTGCATGCCAGTACGGGATTGAAATACCAGGTTACCGCAGTTGGGTTGTATCTGAATATACCACTGGTAATTCTAATGTGGGTGAGATCAGATGTTAAGAACGAGCCGCCGACTGCGCAGCTTGCGAAGGAGGTACTAGTATCCGATTTGGCGACGATATCGCAACTGGTAGTCAAACCTGCGTAGACTAATTTTATGGTGTAGTCATCACCACCGCCCACCATCTCGTCAAGGCCAGTTCCACCGAGCATCAAGGTCGCGACATCATCGTTTTGTAGACCCCGTTGGTCTTCGTCGCTTCCCATGCCCTGTTGCATAACGGCCTCTCTATCAGGCGCACCCACTAGTGGTCCTACAGAGCGACCGGCATTTTCCGGGAAGGTGTGTCCGACTGGCATATTGGCAACGTCTCGGGTGTAGTTTATTGAATCGGCCTTGGCAGGCAGAAGGAAAGGATTATTGGTATCCGTCACAAAATAGTGGAGATTAACATCATCGCCTCGAATATCATCGCTTGAACCATCCACCGTATCGGTACCAGCGTTGAAATTGTACACGTTATCGACGCCGTTAGTTGACTGAGTGGCGTTAGTGTCTCCTCCTGAGACCCCCGTTTTAACACCCTGGTTGGGATGCGCCAGAGACAAACAGTGACCGAATTCATGCAAGGTCAGTGACTCAAAGTCGTATTGGCCGGCAGGTATGTCATTGTTGCCACCGAATAACAGGTTGGGTGACTTGGGTACAAAGCCATTGATCACTGACACAATGTTTTTAACCGGTATCTCCATCGCGGCAGCATCGGCGGAGGCTGGATCAATGCAGACACTTACCGTGACCTCACCGCCGGCTCCCGTGTAGTTGGGAGGGTGGGTGATAATATCGATACCATTGGATTCACCAGCGAAAATAAATGCCCCGGCTTCTACGCGCACTGAACCTGCCAGTGTAACTACCAGGCAAAACAAAGCGAGGGCAGATTGGGTGATTCCGACCCTTGTCCATGACCGCCTTATCATCGAACCATCCAGAGGTCATTGTGTTTGAGTAGTTCCCTAAGCTCGAGTTCTGCGTTGCGTAGTTGCTGAATTGAAGCGAGTTGCGGGTATCTCCTTGAATCTGTCCCGAGGCCCCGCCAGGAAATGGTCCGGGTGATCTCACTCATTGCTTCTAGCCCACCAGCCGCTTGATAGCTCTGTATATGGAACTCAAAAACACTTGTCGATTCGTCGGCTACCATGAAAAGTTCAGGCATTTCCCCGGCATCCAGTATTGCCTCCTGAAGAGAAAGTTCCTCAAGCTGTTTCTCGTGTCGTACAGCCGACGGTACAAAGGTCGCACCGCCTTTGGCCAACAATGACAAGAGCAAGTCTTCAAGTTCCGTCACTTGCAGCCACATTTCGTATTCACCTGACTTAGGGGTGTAAGCCGGGTAGTGAACCAGAACCCGGCCATCGCCAAAGATTCGGATCAGGGGAGTAGGGTCCGGATTGGCAAACTCTCCCCAGATGTCCCGATATGAAACCAACAAAGTTTCCGGGTTCGGATCCCAGCTTACGTTGGCCACGGAATTGGTTGCAGTGGCTTTCAACTGGGAGTGTGTCAATATGGGTATCGTGCTAAAAAACACGACCAACACAATGGTCTGTAAGATTCTCAACTTTGCTGTCATAGCGGACTAAATGCTATTCCTTGAACCGCCCCGGGTATTCCGGAGGCTCATTAGTGTGAGTCAGGCCGCAACAGCCTGACTTTCCAGTCGCTCATGATACACCTGCTCGAGCTCTGCAGGAGGAATATCGCCGATCGGTTCTGGTATTCGCCGATTATTGAACCAGTCCACCCATTCCAGAGTGGCATATTCAACCGCATCTTAGCTGACGCCGCACAATACTCAGATTACCGGGTGGCCCGCATCCACAAATCATTCTTATCCTCTAAAGGATATACCAAAACAGTCTTCTTTCTAAATTCTGTATTTCTTAATGATCGCCATCCAGTTTTTCATGGCATCGGTGGCCAGTTTCTTGACCGGGAACTCGTCGCCATTTTTATCGGTAACAAGCAAATAGATCGCCCCAGCCTTGCGGGTCTTCTGGGTTCGTTCTCTGCTATCAATGTACGCGGTAGCGTCAGCTTTGCCTCTTGTGTACTGAGTCTCCTGAGGACCGGTTGTGCTATTTGTCACTTTCAGGTCTTCGCTCTTGTTGGCGAGGTCTCCTATCATCACCAGGGTCGGGTAAGAATTGACTTCAACGTCAATTTTCAGCCTGCTTGCTTTCGCAACCCCCTGAACATCATTTTTGATCCAGTCCTTTAAATGCCAGCAGTTCTGAAAAAAGCACCAGACATCGTCTTCATATTCCGTCAGCTTGCGGTTCTGATTGTTTAACACATTCTGGAATGAGCGCGACACCCGTTGAAATTGCATCTTGGCTTGAGTCATAGTCCTAAAAATTTGATGGTGTGAAGCTGAATATATCATAGCTAATTAACGCGACCCCTTTTTACTATCTATACCCCTCCGCCTGCAACAAGAACAGCCTGGCGTAATGCCCATCCAGGTGCAGCAATTCATCGTGGGTGCCACGCTCGATAATCCTGCCGTTTTCGATCACCACGATCTGGCTGGCCATGCGTACGGTTGAAAAGCGATGCGAGATCAGAATTGCAATGCGGTTTTTGGTCAGCTTGCGAAAGTGCTCATAGATCTTCGCCTCGGCCGCGGCATCCATCGCTGCGGTGGGCTCATCCAACACCAGGATATCGGCCCCGGTGCGCATGAAGGCACGTGACAAGGCTATTTTCTGCCACTGCCCGCCGGAAAGCTCCTGGCCGTCTTTAAACCACTTGCCAAGCTGGGTTGCGTAGCCCGAAGGCAGGCCTTCGACAATGGGTTCGGCCATACCCTTATCCGCCGCCTCGCGCCAGCGTTCCTCGTCGGTAAAGTGGCACACATCCCCTACCCCGATGTTTTCTCCCACCAGGAATTGGTAGCGGGAGAAATCCTGGAAGATCACCCCGATGCGTTGCTGCAGCGCGGTCTCATCCCAGTCATCCAGTGGCATTCCATCGAGCAGGATATGACCTTTTTGAGGGCGATACAAACGCGTCAACAGCTTGATCAGAGTGGTCTTGCCGGAGCCATTCTCACCCACTAGCGCCAGCGATTCCCCCTGGTGGATGTGCAGGTCGATGTCCACCAGCACCGGCTGGCTGGCGCCCGGGTAGCTGAAGCTGACCCCCTCAAAACGTACGCCGTCTTCGGGGCTCGGGCCACGCACCTGATTGGCGGCGGATTTCTGCGCCGGGGTTTCCAGGTAGTCGTACAAGGTGGATAGATACAAATTGTCTTCGTACATGCCACCGATCGCAGAGAGGATGGCGGATACCGCGGACTGGCCCTGGCGGAACAA
>CAYZLS010000097.1:0-7004 GCA_964479355.1 uncultured Wenzhouxiangellaceae bacterium
GTCGCATAATCCTATGCTACTTCAGCTAACAAAACAAGTGGATTATTATCCACTTTCCACAGACCCATGCTCTGTGTGACTAAACACACTTTTCAGATGAATACACAGCTGATTAACCGCTTGCTCCGTGGTGGTATAACCGGGAGACATTCGTAATATTCGGCCGCGAACATCTACTGCTATGCAATCCCGCTCAAGTTCACCGAGCAAGACATCAATATCAACCTTCGATGGCAGTTCAAACATTAAACTACCACCACGCTTCTCTTCTTCGATCGGTGTCAGTAAATTCCAGCCCAGATTGACTGCCTGATTAATTATTTGCGAACATAATCGCCGGTTATGCTCAAGTACCACACTTAGACCGGTATCTGCTAACCACCTCAGGCCGGGAAGTGAGGCGCAACAAGGTAAAAATGACGGCGTACCATTAAGGAAACGGTCTGTGGTATGTGAATATTCAAATGCATCAAGGTCCCATGAGAGCGGATTCTCCTGACTGAACCATCCTCTCAACTCAGGCCTGCATTCATTTAACTTGTTTGGTTTGACATACAGGACACCTGCGCCGGGGGAACCGCATGACCATTTCAATGAAGTGGTTACAGCAAAATCCACGTCTACGTGGTCAAGATCAATGGGGATTATTCCCGCACCTTGCGTTATATCCAAACACGTCAGTGAATTCATTTTCTTGCTATGAGCGATCAATCTTTTCAAATCAATTCGGTGCGACGTAGTCGAACTGACCCATGTAAGAATGGCTAACGCGACATCTTCATCCCAGGCATCTATAAAGGCCTGATCGCTGGCATGAAATTTGTGGTCCTTATGCACGGTACGCAAAACAAAACCATATCTTTCCTGCAGCCCTTCAAGCAAAAAACACAAGCTTGGAAAACAATTGGCGGCGACCAGCACAATTTTTTTATTCAGGACCTCGTGAGGGAAAGAACTCAACAGGGCAAAAACCGCTGTAGTTACATTCTCCATGCTGCAAATGGTTGATGAATCAATATTTAATAATTTGCCCCAGTAATTCAGAAATTCTGCCCGACATTGCATCAGGTAATTCCATTGACCATTTACCGGATCACACCAGGCGGCTGCGTAGTGTACCATTTCATTCCTGATGGCTTGTTCCTGGCCGGGAAATACGCCTACCGTGTGATTGAGAAGGTATCCTGATAAACAATCAATTTTTTCTGAGTCCATTATCCACGCCCGCTATTCTTTGCTCGCTCGGTCTTTAAGGTAAGCCATCGCCATAAGTATGGACGGTGCCATTTGCGCCAACCGATGCGCCCGAATAGATATCGGTGGCTCAGGTTTGACAGAAAGCAAGTTTTGGTTTTTATGAATCAATGCACTCGCCATTTCCTTGCCCAGAACTGCATTCGTTCCAAGACCCCGCCCGTTACACGCTTGAATAGCGAAAATCCCTTCTTCAAGATCGTAGATCTTCGGTAAAAGCGATGGATTTATCCAGGCCATGCCATGCCACAGATAGTCGATCGAAACACGCTCCAAAATGGGAAAATGCTGCACCAACCTACGTTTTGCTTCCTCATACAAACGTTTTTCACTTCGCTTGATGAAAAAATCCGGAAATGCAGAGATGAGCCTGCCTTCTTTGTCATATCGGCTAGTGAATAAGTAGGGTTGTTTGTCAGTGAAAGATCCCCCCTCAGGCAATATTGAGGCCCGCGGAGCAGTAGCGAATTCAAATACACTCAGAGGTAACACGGTCCGCTTCATCCTGACATGTAATGCGGCGTTCCCGCCATTAGCGGCAAGAACAACACGCTTTGCGTCCAATTGCCCGCTTGCCGTGATCACACGCCACCCATCAGGGCGGCGAGCAAGTTTGTTGACCTGACTGTTAGAATATATCGTAGCGCCTTGTCTTGTGGCTGCTTCAGCCAAACCACGGCTGAGTGCGAGCGGATTCAATGAACCGCCTTCGGCAAACCGAATGGCTCCACAATAACGAGAGGTCCCGAGGCTCCTGGCAGTTTCATCCGCCGAGATACTCTGAACATCAAACCCCGCTTTCTGCCATTCTTCTGCACGATTCCGAAGGCTTGCTAACGCAGCCTTATCATGCGCCGGAACCCAGAAGCCGTCCCGTTTGGCATCACAGGATATGTTGTGGGATTCAATTAAATCAAAACATTGGCGTGCGCTGGACCCGACCATTTTGCCGAGCCGTTCACCCTCAGCATGGCCCAATGCCCGTTTAATTTCAGCTAGGTTGTGTTTGATAAAATCGGGTGCTACCAATCCGCCGCTTTTTCCAGTGGCCCCGCTACCCGGTTCACAGGCCTCAATAACCACAACAGAATATCCCGCTTCCGCCAGGTGCAGTGCAGTTGACAGGCCAGAAATGCCTGCGCCAATGACAACCACTTCCGCCTTATGTTCTCCTTCCAATGAGCTGAGTTTGGGACCTGGCTCTGCGGTGGCTTCCCACAACGTTTTTTCGTATCGCGATCCTGGACTCATAGAGGTACGCAGTACACTAGATTGAATAGCATAATATCGATCGCTGTTATTCGATTGGTAGCCTGCTTAAATTGAACACCAGATATTTTAGCAAACCTACCATGACTTCCAGCTGTTCTTCATTCAAACCCTTGACGGCCCTGTGCAATTGTCGGCTGCCAAGGTGCATGGCCTTCTCTGCCAACTCCCGGCCGGTCGGTGAGAGAGAAACATTCGTATTTCTATTGTCATTTTCATTCAAACGTTGATTGACCCAACCCTCCCTTCGCATGCGATCCAATGCTCTGCTCGTAGTTGAACGCTTGAGCATCGTAAGAGACGATAATTCCTTGATGTTAATGGGGCTGGTACGCATCATAACGGTGAGTATCCGGTACGTGGTCCGATCCACGCCAAACTTTTCAAGCGCTTTATCCAGGTCTTCATGGAATTTGAAGTCCGCATGGGCGATCAGATAAAACAGAGACTGAAACAAATCAAATTCTGGCGATGCCGGATTTAAATGTTTTGGCACTTGTTGATTTTGGATGATATTCATTATTTGTCTCCGCACCACGTTTTAACAGAGCAGGTGTATCTTGTTGTGAAGCGACTCATTCCACGCGACTGATTGACAGGTTACAGACACCATTGCGGCGAATCGTATGAATGCTGGATTGGACATGTTCCATGTCTTCATATTCAACCCGTGCACAGACATTTCCTTTAATCCAGCCAAACGGCATGAGCAACCGGCCGCCTGGGTCGTAGAACAACCCTATATCAAAAAAATTTCCAGGCGGCAGCCCCTTTATTGTTCCGGCAGGAACACTGGCCAGCACGATGTCTCCCGGCTCCGGGTAAGATGTGGCATTCTCTTGTGGAACGTCCATTCGCGCGAGATTCTCCGGGAGTACACTCGCCGGCATGGGACAGGACAACTCCGGGCCCGTCCAGATGGCATGCGACGCTTCAATGCTTGGCCCTGTCTGGGCAAGCTGCCAAAGAAACTCGGCGGAGATCGGAGCTTTATCATCCAACCAGCGACATGTTGCCTTGAGATTTGAATTTGGTTCACTAATGAGGATCTGTCGCATTATGACTCCGCTTTGAGGGTTTTGTTGATGAAGGAAATTGGCACCGGATCAGCATCCACATGTGTAACGTTCACGAACGCTTCTCATCGGACTATTTGTCCGTCCGCTATAACGTGACGAACGTCCCTCAGATTTTGAATATCCACCAGTGGATTGGATCCTACGATGAGAACATCTGCCAGCTTTCCCGATTTCAAAGTTCCAAGCTTGTCCCCGATACCCAGGATTTCAGCTCCTACGCGCGTGGCTGATTCCAACGACTCCTGGTCTGTAAGCCCTGCTTCTTTCAAAAAGCCGAGCTCCATGTAGTAATCCTCCGGGTAGCGCCACTCATTTTCAAACGGAATATCTGTTCCGACACCTATACGGATACCTGCTTCGTGGGCGGCGCGGACCATCTCTATGTGTTGCTCATGAACCACGGGAAACTTGCGCGACATCGTATGATAAAACCCCCCCGGAGGAATGCCCGCTGGTGGGTAACCCGTTGCAATCACGTTGTAAAAAGCCGTGATGGTTGGAACAAAGGCAGTGTCATTCTCTGCCATCGATTTTATGATGTCCAAATCAAGGTTTAACGGGTGCTCGATGCTGTCTATGCCCGCTTCAGCGGCCCACTGGGTAAACTTGCCGAATGAGTCAACCGTGACAGGGATTCCATGCAAATGTGCTTCGTCAACCGCCGCATTTAGCTCTTCACGGGTGTAAGGCGCTGTCAATTTAATCCAGTCTGCATGCATACGAATCTGTTCACGCACCGCAAGCCGCCAGTCCCATGGTCCATTGGCAACACGTACGCGACCAATAGACACAAGACTTTTGGGCCTGCCCGTAGCGGTGGATGTTATTTCGTCCGCGTGGCCACCACGGGAAGCAATCAGCTGCCCGCTCCAAAACACGCGTGGGCCATCAACCAGACGCCGCTCAACGGCTTCTTTTATCCGTATTGCAACGTCATTCCGCGTGCCGACATCCCTGACTGCCGTGATTCCGGCATCAAGAAATTGGCCCAAAAGAAGTGTGCCACGTATCGCGGCTGCAGCGTCCGAGTCCCGATAGCGTCCAAAATCATCACCACGCTGCTGGGTAAAATGTATGTGGAGATCAATCAGACCCGGAACGATGAAGAGTCCGCTTGCGTCGATTTGTTTATCGACCCTGATCGGAAGATTGATTTGTCCTGATCTACCGGCCCCAACAATACGATCGCCCTTGATGATGACAATAGCATCCTTCACAGGATCGCCTCCTCGGCCATCAATCAAAGTACCCCCCTGGATTACGAGTACCTTATCATTGGTATTGTCTCTGGGGGGAAGCGGAACCTTTCGGGTGTCGTCGGTTGTGCGCCAGGCGTCCTCCTGACCCAGCGCAAGTCCTTGCGCCATCACGAACGACAAAAGAAATACGGATATCTGCTGAAACAGCTTTTTCATTAACATGATCTTGAACCTGGCATTTTTATACTCCTGTCACTTGGTGCACTGACCCTGAACGAAGACTACTCGGGTCACATTCGAATGTTGCTGGAAACCCATTTGTAAAGACGCGATTTTCATGGGCTAATGAATGTTGGGCTGGACCAGGCAGTCGCACCATCTTCCTGCGTTACACGCACCCAGTAAGCAGTTGTTTGATGAGGCTGTTCCAAGTCAAATTCTTCTTCTGTTGATTTCGGTGGTACAGTGTCCGCGTTCGCCGGGAGCGGCATCAAGGTGATATATGAAATCGAAATGACCAAGTATGAAAGCCTGTGCAAGAACTTCTTTATGGAGGTTCTCATTGAAAGTTGTTCCCAGGAGCATGGGATTCACTGAAAAAAGAGGACCCTCTGGATTTCAAAATGGCATACTCAATGAATTAACTGTGGCCCCATAACCACCCCGATTACTATTTTCCTAGCCTGCTTTCATGCACCGCAATTTCGCTTACTTCAAATTATAATAACCATTATCGCATGAAAATGGGCGCATTATCTTATTTCATTTGATGCCATACAACAAGTCAACACTCGTCACGTCCAGGAATGAACTAATGACTGTCCGGAAGGGGTTATTTATTGTGCCCGTCTCTGCCACGGATCAGCGTGCTTATTTGTATCGAACGCCACCTTTGATAACAATATGAACCCGTTTCAAAGCATTGAGGTCGGCAAGAGGGTTACCATTGACAACAATAACATCAGCCAATTTTCCCTCCTCGATAGTACCCAGCCGATCACCCAGGCCCAGAGCTTCCGCACCATTATGGGTCGCGGCGATGATGGCATCCATGGGGGCCATGCCTTGCTCGACCATATAACGGAATTCAACCGCATTGGGGTCTTCCTGCTGAAAGTTCAAAAAGGAGGGTGTGTCCGTGCCGAGGGAGAATTTTGCCCCGGCCCGAATGAAGCGCCTCATGTTCTCATGTGATGTAATGCGACGGGCCTGGATTTCGTTGTAGGATGGACCGGTCAGACCGAACATGTCCACTTCACCTTTTCTGTCATTTAAGCTTGCTCCATCGCTTTTGTAAATGGGCAAGCCGGAGAGGTCTGGATTCCTCCTATTGTAAAGCATCTTATCGCGGTAGCGCATCAGAATCCGGTATTCTTTGGGCTCTAAAGACATGATGTAAAGAGATTCGTTGAATCGATTTGGATCTTCAGCATGCTCAGCACCCGTCACCATGACACGCAACAGCGTGTCAATGATCACATTTTTTTCCACATAAGTGCGAATGATATCTTCGTCAATTAGCATGCTTCCATAGAAAGGGTGTTCCAGCGTGTCGACATCGAAGGCCATCATACGATGCAGTCCTTCATTGTGACCTCCTGCGTGTACATCGATGATTTTACCGCTGTTATGCGCCTTGTCGATTATGTAGCGCAATTCCTCATCGGAAAAATCGTTCTTGCCGTTATAAACTTTATCGGACATGTAGAGTTTCCAGTAACTAAACTCCGGACCCATGAAGCGATCGGTTCCAGTTTCAACATCGTCAATAACATTGTAAGCAAATTCATTTCTTATCCAGTCTACGGCTGACTCTGGCGTATTGTTTTCTTCCAGGTAGTGTTGAAAATGCTGCTCGCTCATAAAGAGTGCGCCGCCGAGAAATATGCGAGGCCCTGCAATTTCCCCTGCGTCGATTCTCTTCTTGACAGGAAGAATGCGTTTAGAAGGACCGCTAGTCTGGCGCATGCTGGTAACGCCCTGCATCAGATACACATAGGCACGGTATGGCATCCGTGCAAAGTTTTTTTCCCAGCGCGAGCGAAGATCGTCAAAGGAGAGGTCAACTGCAGGGGCCGGAAAGAGCGGGTTGAGTTGAATATGCTGATTGGAGTTAATAATACCCGGTATAATGGTCATACCATTGGCATTGATCACCTCTGCACCTAGCGCACCCAGTAACATTCCTGCCCACGGCACCGAT
>CAYZLS010000098.1:0-6943 GCA_964479355.1 uncultured Wenzhouxiangellaceae bacterium
GGTTGCAGTGAGATTGCTGCGTAACCGGTACAGGCAAGCAACATTTCTTCGATTTCCAGGAACAATTGCTGATAACCCCTGGCTTGCTCAACTGGAACAAAAGGATGAAGTTCTGCGAATCCGGGCCAGGTGATGGGAATCATCTCGGTGCTCGCATTTAACTTCATGGTACATGAGCCTAGCGCTATCATGGCATGGGTCAATGAGAGGTCTCTGTTTTCCAGGCGTTTGATATAGCGAAGCATCTCGGTTTCTGAATGGTAGCGATTAAAAACCGGGTGTTGCAAAAAATCACTTTGGCGTTGCAGATGGCTGGCTAGGGGCGTAAAGCCGCCGGCAATTGCCTTATCTATTGCAACAAAGTCCAGGTCTGTATTGCCGTCAGCAAACGCATTCCACAGCTTAATGACATGCTCGCGCGTGGTTTTTTCATTAACGCTGATGCTCAGACCGTCATTACCGCCGTACAGGTTAATGCCAGCGGCTTGTGCACGGGTCAAAATCCGGTCAGCATCCTCGTCCGGCAATTTCAAGGTGACCGTATCAAACCAGGACGTGTTGACAGGTAGATACCTCAGCGCCTTGAGGCCCTCAACCAGAATGTTTGTCAACCGGTGGATCCGTTGTGCGATGCGTTTCAAGCCTGCCGAACCGTGGTATACGGCGTACATGCTGGCCATCACGGCCAGTAGTGCTTGGGAAGTACAGATATTACTAGTCGCGTTGTCGCGACGAATATGTTGCTCTCTGGTTTGTAATGCCATGCGTAACGCCGGGCGTCCATGGCGATCTTTGGAAACACCGATGATGCGACCGGGAATCGAGCGTTTGAAGATATTCCGGGTCGCAAAAAATGCTGCGTGCGGCCCGCCATATCCCATAGGAACACCGAAACGTTGCGCCGAACCGACGACAATATCCGCGTCCATCTCACCCGGTGGTGCCAGCAAAACTAGGCTCATTAGGTCTGTGACAACCGCAACCAGCACATTGTTTTGATGCGCTGCACTTATCAACGGCTGGATATTGTTCACTGTTCCGTTAGCAGCGGTGTATTGCAATAAAACACCAAAAAAATCACCTTCGGCTATAGCTTCAGCGGGTTTGGCCAAGACCACTTCAAAGCCAAAATGTGTGGCCCGGGTTTGTAAGACATCGAGCACTTGCGGTAGCACCTGTTCATCAACCAAAAATCGTGGGCTGTTATTTTTCCGGTTGATTCGTTTGAGCATGGCCATGGCTTCGGCCGCTGCGGTTGCTTCATCCAGCAAAGAGGCATTGGATAATTCCATCCCGGTCAGGTCACATATCATTTGCTGAAAATTCAACATTGCTTCCAGTCGACCCTGGGAGATTTCTGCCTGATAGGGTGTGTAGGCGGTATACCATCCGGGGTTTTCCAGGATATTGCGCTGAATAACAGTGGGTGTAATGGTGTCGTGGTAGCCCATGCCGATCATGCTGTGCATGAGAACATTAAGATTGGCCATAGCGCGCAGCCTGCCAAGCGTTGCAACTTCGTTCTGTGAGCGCGGAAGATCCAGCGGTTCGTCATTGTGAATGGAAGACGGTAATGTTTCCCGTATCAATGTTTCGAGTGAATCGATTTCCAGTGCGTTCAGCATCTGGCTGATTTGCTCGTCATCCGGGCCGATGTGGCGATGGATAAATTCCGTGTGATTTTCCAATGCAGTCAAAGGCGAATTTACTGGTGTCATATCAAGCGTAAAAAAGGAACACTAAGGTGATCAGGTAGTGGTCGATCAGCAGAAATATGAATAAGACCATCAGATAGGTAATGGAAAATGCAAACGTATGCATGGGCAGTAATACATCTTTGCTCTTCAACATCCGTAGGGCATACCACAAAAAGCCAGCATTGAGCACTGATACACCCGCCATGTAAATCAGTCCACTCATGCCAACTAGATACGGCAGGGTGGTGACGATGATCAGCAAAATAGTGTAATAAAGAATCTGTAAGCGAGTGAAGGCCGATCCATGGGTGACCGGCAACATCGGAATATTGACTACCGTGTATTCATCCTTGCGATAAATTGCCAGTGCCCAGAAATGCGGTGGCGTCCATATAAAAATGATCAGAAACAACAACAATGCATGCGGGTCCAGACTGCCGGTGACAGCGGTCCAGCCCAACACCGGTGACGCGGCACCCGCAGCACCGCCAATGACGATATTTTGTGGGGTCGCCCGCTTTAGCCACGCGGTGTAGATGATCGCGTAACCAATCAGGGACAGCAAAGTTAGCAGCGCAGTAAGCGGGTTAGTCCATGCAATCAATATTGCCATTGCTAGTACACCCTGGATAATGGCAAAAATCAGTACATTGGAACTGCGTAATTTTCCGCTGGGTAGAGGCCGATTTTTTGTACGTGACATTCTCGCATCGATGCGCCGGTCCAGCAGGTGATTAATTGCAGCTGCCGAAGAAGCCGCCAGGGCGATACCTAATGTACCTGCCAACAAGGCATTCGCGGGAGGCCATCCGGGCACCGCTAGAAACATGCCTACAATCGCTGTAAATACGATCAGCGTCACCACGCGTGGCTTGCACAAATTCAGGTATTGGTGAAAAGTGTTCAACATTGTTCTTGATTCTGGCTACTTCACCGTCGAAGTCTTGTTGAGCAGCGCCAGCATGGTTGCCAGTAACAGAGTAGCACCCGCATTATGGGCAACTGCGTTGGCTAGGGGTAGAAACAGTGCAATATTAAAAACACCTAGGGTGAATTGCGCCAGCAGCAGCGTCATCAACAGCTGGCCGCCGGTTTTTAACTGCGGGACTTTTAACAGGCATAAAACTAGGCTGATCAGAACCATCAGGGTGACTAGCGCACCGATTCTGTGGGTCATGTGTATGGCTACCCGGGATGGCTGATCCAGTAGGCCCCCTTCATAATCTACACCGATTTCATGCCACAGGATGAAGCCTTCATGGAAATTGCTGGCTGGCCATATTTGTCCATTACACAGTGGTAGATCGGGACAGGCTAGGGCTGCATAATTGGCACTGGTCCAGCCGCCCAGTGCAATTTGCAGGCTCAGCACCACGATGCCTGTGATAATTGCTCCCCGCATCCTTCTGACCCGCATATCCGGTTTGCCAGGTGCTTGGCGCAGACTGGAAAACATGAGCCACAAAAGCATTGAAAAGCTGGTGAGCCCACCCAACAGATGCGCCATTACGATAATGGGTTTTAGTTTGAGTGTAACTGTCCACATTCCCAGCAGCGCCTGGAAGATAATAAATGCAGCCAGCACCGTCACGAGCAGCCTGATCTTCTGGCTGGACAGTGGGTCACGCCAGGCTTTCCAGGCCATAAAGAACACCAACAACATCAAAGTGCCTGCCAGATAGCGGTGTACCATTTCTTTCCAGGCCTTGGTGGATTGAAAAGGGCGTTCCGGAAATGCCTGGTTGGCCGCATTGATTTCATGGCTCACTTCAGGCCAGGTGAGTTGACCATAACAGCCAGGCCAGTCGGGGCAACCCAATCCTGCGTGGGAAAGCCTGACCCAGGCACCCAGAACGATAACGCAAAAAGCCAGCAATGTGCCAAGCATGGCCAGTCTGTGAAAGGTCTGTTTCACAATGAGTTCTCCTGCCGGGTCCATTGCAGGAGCTGTCCCGGGCTTACAAATAGCTGATCTGGTTTGGGTTGAGTATTAATCATTGCGGAATTCAAGGTGCTGACGATATTGGTTGTATTTGTAGCAGTTCTGAGGTCGCTGGCAAGGCCATTCCGACCAATATCAGGATGGGAATCAGGGTCCAGATAATTTCCGCAAAGGTAGAATGGCTAAGTTTTGCAACCGCATGGTTGCTTGATTTTCGGTGCAGCAATATAGAAGAAAACATAGCAATAAATACACCTATGCCGATGACCAGAAAAACCCACGTGATGACGATACGCAGCTCAAAGGGATCGGCGTTTTGTGGAATCGCACTCACCATCGCATTACCGGTCAGTTCTGGTGCTGTCAGCAGCAACCATACGGTAGCTGCTACGGCTGCTAGCACAGCAAGCGCAACAATGACTGCATTTTCTTTTTTCATGAAAAGCCAAGCCTCTTAATAGCTATTGTCATGGTCAGAATCAAGCGCCCTTTTCGCCAAGGTCGCCCATTAGTAGCGTGACAATAACAGATATCCATGTTTTGATTATTAATAGGTAACCATTAGCCGATAATTGTAGCTTTCCTGCTATTGTATGGGCAAGGAATAGCAATAATTTTCGTGTTCGCCTGCCCGTGTCCTGAGAGTGTTCATTAGGTTTATTGACAGGCGGCACTTGGCGTCGACCCAGCGGGTGACTAAACTTATGTTCCAAACCTAGGTCAATGGTGCTTAACAGGCAGGGGATCGATCTGAACGTTTCACCCAGACGGACGTCAACATAATGAATTTATCGTGCCAGCAAGAAAACAAGACAGTATCGGCCTGCTGCTGGCAATGGTGGTGGGTTTTAGCCACCTTCCGTTCAGCCGTAAAACCGTAGGGGGTCTGAGCAGTGTATTTAAACTATTTTGGCCTCAATGAAGCTCCTTTTTCCATCACCCCTGACCCCGCTTTTGTCTATTTGAGCTGGTGCCACCGAGATGCATTGGCACACTTACTGTACGGCATCGGTAAGGGGGGTAGCGGCGGTTTTGTGCAACTTACCGGGGAAGTGGGCACCGGCAAGACAACGTTGTGTCGGTGTCTGCTGGAACAAATTCCAGAAGGCACCCAAATTGCGTTGTTACTTAACCCGTTGGTTACCCCACGTGAGTTGCTGGCCGCTATTAGTGATGAACTGGGAATTGACATCTCGGAGTCGCAGCACAGTAACCGTTTGCTAGTAGATGGGCTAAACCACTATCTGTTGACAGCGCACACTGCGGGTGAACGAGTGGTCGTGGTAATCGATGAAGCGCAAAATCTGAGTCCCGAGACCCTGGAGCAAGTCAGGTTGTTGACCAATCTTGAGACAAGCAAAGAAAAACTGTTGCAAATCATACTATTGGGTCAACCGGAATTAAGAGATTTGTTGCAACGTACCAATTTGCGCCAACTGGCCCAGCGTATCACTGCCCGCTATCATTTGCTTCCCCTGGGTTGGCAGGATACACATTTGTATATTCGCCACCGCATGCAGATAGCAGGCGCGCCGCAAAACCCTTTTCGGCGCGGTGCAATGAATGCTCTTTATCATCGCTCTTTGGGCATACCGCGGTTGATCAATATAATTGCTGACCGGGCATTGGTTGCGGCATTTGCACAAGAGCGCACTGCGGTGACTGCCGCTTTGGTGCATGCAGCTGCCGATGAAGTGCAATTGGGTGAGCGGCGAGTGAGACGAGTGCGTTGGCCCTGGTTGGCAGCTGCGTTTAGCTTGTCAGTGATTGCCATTTGGTCCGTATTGATGTTCAAGGGTATAGGAATTCCAGACATCACCGCAGGACAGGAACCGGTAAGCGTGGTTCTGGAGGCAGAACCCGGGCAAACATCGAAATCTGAAGCTGAGCAGCCTCCGAAAAGTAATCCAGTCGCACTCACCAGCATGCCTGAGACGGCGACACAACTGGATTCCAGTTGGCTCGATGAGCATCAGCAGGAGGTTTGGCAAGGACTGGCAGATATCTGGCGGGACAGCAACTCTGCTACCACGATACAGGCTGCCTGTGATGGTGGCGAAGGCCAAGGTTATAGTTGTTTGCGGGCTCAGGGTAGTTGGTCGAAAATCAGACTCCTGGGGTTGCCAGTGGTGCTTGTTCTACCCGGGGCAAGCAATGCACGACTTTTGTTGCTGGGAATGGACGATGATCGTTTGTTGGTGGGGGTGCCAGAAAGACAGCTGACCATAACCAGACGGGCAGTTGAGAGCCGCTGGTTGGGGGATTACTTTGTGACGTGGCCGCAGGCATCCGGATGGCCAATAAGGGTTCAGCGGGGTGACACAGGTCCAGCAGTGGCGAGGATTATGGAAATGGCAGACCGCGTTGATATGCCTTACCATGGAGGCCCGGTATTTGATGCTGCTTTTGAACGTTGGCTCATCAATTTTCAGGCTCGAAATGGTTTGCAGGCAGACGGTATCGTAGGTCGGATAACACTGCTGCACTTAATGACAGCGTCAATTGAAAACCCACGATTATTGCAGACCTGGGAGTAGCGGTATTGTCCATCCTTCTTGATGCACTGCGAAAGTCTGAAAAGCAACAACAGCAGGTTGAAATCAACACCCTGCACTTGGGGTCATTGGCCGACCCACTGCCCGAGCCCACACAAATGGGCTTGTTGGCATTACTGTTGGTTGTGGCGTTGTTTGTGAGCGGTTGGTCAGTGTGGCACCAGTATCGAGTGCCAGCGGGTAGTTACCGCCCGCCCGTTACCCTGGCGGCAGACCAACCCCAAGCTGCCGCCACACCGCCGTCAACTACCCCGGCAGGGGGTAGCCGAACACCGGTGGAGTCTTTCCAGGCCGCAACAAGCAAAGCAACTGCCGACCAAGCTGATAGCAACGCTACCCGAGCGGATATAGGGGTGAGCGTGGCGGCCAAACCGACTGTGAATAAAACCGCAGTCGTCCAGTCAGAGGTACCCGCACCAAAAAAATTACAACCGCCAATACCGGCGCCGATCAGTTATTGGGAGTTACCCGATGCGGTGCGGGCCAGGGTTCCGGAAATGAAATTCAGTGTGTTGGTGTATGCACAAAAACCTGCCGAAAGATTTGTGTTGATCGGTGGTCAGCGCCTTAAAGAGGGTGACAGTTACCAGGCGGGATTGGTAGTACATGAAATCCGGCGTGATGGTGTGATCTTCAAATATCGACTATATCAATTCCTGGTAGAAAGATAAGCCGTTTACGGGTGGATGCCGGGATGGTCAAAAACTGGTCGAAGTTACCACCGCGGTTCCCCTGGGTGACACTGGTCT
>CAYZLS010000099.1:0-6838 GCA_964479355.1 uncultured Wenzhouxiangellaceae bacterium
GCATCGGCAAGTCCTCCCAATCCATGCTGTCCAGGGTGTTTTTGACCCCGAGCCCAAGCTCGGTATCACCTTCAATACGAATTCTGCGTTGAAAAAAAAGTGTGTCGGGATCGGCTTGCCGAGTGGCCAGCAAAACGAAGTCCAGGCTCTTTCCTCTGATGCAGACATCATCCTGTAGTTCCCGATCCAGGAGAACGAATTGATCAGCCTTGACGCTGATCAGCCAGTTAAGGCTCAGATCTGTGACCTTGACCCTGATTCTTGCGCCCTCCAGAAAATCCATCTCGCCATGCCGGACTGGCTCCTGAAAAGCCTTGTTTAGTGCCAATGAAAGTAAAGGCTTCTGGGCAGAATACGGGATAACGCGACCCGGGATAGCGATTACTTTTTTTAGCATCACGCGAAAATATTCAGATCCTGGCAACATATTGTTCTCTTTAGGTGCTTAGGACCTGATGTGGCCCATTATTGGTCCGCTAACAGGCTCCTTGGCAACATCAGTATATTCCCCACATTCGTCAATGTATTGATGCAGATCAAGGTAATGTCGGTTTCATTGCCTGAAAATATGACCTAACGACCGTTGGCGTGATGGGTGGACTGCCATAAGCCCAGAATGTTGCTTTTGGCCAACGGGATCACCCTGGAGAAACCATGGAACTGGTATGCCCGGCAGGTAACTTGCCTGCGCTGAAAGCGGCTGTCGACAACGGTGCTGATGCGGTCTATGTCGGTTTCACAGATGACACCAATGCGCGTCATTTTGCCGGCTTGAATTTCACCGAGCACAGCTTTGCAAAAGCCATCCACTATGCCCGGAATCGGGGCCGTAAAGTATTTGTGGCAATTAACACCTTTCCACAATCCAGAAATTTTGGACGTTGGCAAGCCGCTGTGGATCTGGCTGCAAATTACGGCGTCGATGCCCTAATACTGGCGGACATGGGCGTGCTTGACTATGCCTGTGAGAAGTGGCCAGAGTTACGCTTGCATTTATCAGTCCAGGCATCGGTGACCAGTGCAGAGGGCATCCGTTTTTATCATGAGAATTTTGGCGTCCGGCGGGTCGTGTTGCCCCGGGTATTATCAGTCAATCAGGTTGCCCAGGTGATCAAGGAATCCCCCATACCCGTGGAGGTTTTTGGCTTTGGAAGCTTGTGTGTGATGGTGGAGGGCCGCTGCCTACTGTCCAGTTACGCCACCGGCAGGTCGCCCAACACCTATGGTGCATGCTCACCCGCCTCTCATGTGCGCTGGGAAGAGACCCCCACAGGCACCAATACCCGTCTCAATGGTGTTTTGATCGACCACTACAGGGAAGGTGAAAAGGCAGGTTACCCAACGTTATGCAAGGGCCGGTTCGAGGTGGGCAAAAACACTTTTTATGCCCTGGAAGAACCCACTAGCCTGAATACTTTGTCTATTTTTCCGGAGCTAAAGCAGATCGGCGTCAGTGCAATAAAAGTTGAAGGGCGCCAACGTAGCCCGGCATACGTGGCACAGGTCACCGCGGTGTTGCGGGCAGCGATTGACAGTTGTATGCAAAGCCCATGCGACTACAAGGCAAAACCACAATGGATGAGTACGCTCGGTGACGTCTCTGAAGGCACTCAAACTACTCTAGGCGCTTATCACAGACCATGGCAATAAAGGAATTTCCAAAGAAGACGATGCAGCATTCAATGCTGCAACTTTCTATCGGTCCAATCCAGTACTTTTGGGAGCGCCAGCGCGTACTGAATTTTTATCAACAGGCGGCGCTCAGTGCTGCAGAAATCGTTTACCTGGGCGAAGTGATTTGCTCCAAGCGACGATTAATCAAATTCGCCGACTGGCTTGCTATCGGTCACGAACTCCAACAGCAGGGCAAGCAGGTCATTCTATCTTCCCTGACCTTACTCGAGGCTGCGTCCGAGTTGAGTACACTTAGGAAACTCTGTGACAATGATGTATTCATGGTGGAAGCCAACGATGTGGCTGCAATCCAATTACTGACAAAGGCCGGTAAAGATTTCGTCAGTGGCCCTGCGATCAATATCTATAATCATCGCAGCCTTCAATTACTCGCCGGCAAACACCTTAAGCGCTGGGTATTACCTGTGGAACTGGGCTTGGAGGCGCTGCAAGATTTGCAATTGCACCGTCCTGATGGAGTAGAAACGGAGGTATTTGCACTGGGGCGTTTACCTCTGGCGTACTCGGCACGTTGCTACACAGCACGCTCGCACAATCTGCCCAAGGATAACTGTCAGTTTAAATGCCTGGACTACCCCGATGGCCGCATGCTTAAAACGAGGGAGGCGCAGGAATTTCTGGTGCTAAACGGAATCCAAACCCAATCGGCACTTACCCATCAGGTGCTCAACCAGGTTACAGAATTAGCAGCGCTGGGTGTCGATGTGCTTAGAATCAGTCCGCAGTACGCGGGCACGATGCGAATCATCGAAATCTCTGCTGCAGCCTGCAAGGGCGATATATCGGACTCACTGCACGAGGAGCTGCTCAGCATGTTGCCGCTGGGCGCCTGCAATGGTTACCTGGCGCAACAAGCAGGAATGGATTATGAGCCTCAAAAAAGTACTTGATCACCATCGTCGTCAGACTAAACGCAAGGCCTGGAGCGACTTGCGGCAATTCACCAATGCACTTGTGGGTATGGGTCAACTGAAATCGGTTTCTCAGCCGGTCTCGCCGAAGCTGCAAATTACCGAGTTATGCCACCGCGCGCTGGTCGGTAATGGCCCAGCTTTGCTATTTGAAAATCCACAGGGTTCTGACTTGCAGGTACTGGGTAACCTGTTTGGTAACGAGCAAAGGATCCTAGCTGCCCTGGAGTTGAAATCCAGGCAGGATTTACGCCAATTGGGTACCGAATTTGCCTTTCTGAGAAACCCAAAGCTACCTGATAGCAGGCAATCAGTATTGGATGTGATCCCGGAATTCTCCAGGCTGGCGCACGTGACACCTGTAAAAAAAGATACTGCCCCGTGGCAGGAACAGGTTATGGAAGGCCCGGACGTTGATCTTGAAGCATTACCTGTCTCGACCTGCTGGCCGCAGGATGCCGCCCCCCTGATCAGCTTTGGCATGGTTATTACCCGCGGCCCGAACAAGCCGCGCGTGAACCTGGCCATTTACCGGCAACAACTGATCGCTAAAAATAAACTGATCATGCGCTGGCTGCCCCACCGCGGTGGAGCCCAGGATTTTCGGGAATTCCAACGGGCCAATCCAGGTAAGGCATTCCCGCTGGCTGTCGTTATCGGCGCTGACCCGGCTACCCTGCTGGCAGCGGTAGCGCCAATCCCGGACAACCTGTCTGAATACCAGTTTGCCGGCTTATTGCGGGGCCGCAAAAGCAGAATCGTGCGTTCCCCACTGGCCGGGCTACCCATTCCCGAGAGTGCCGAAATCGTGCTGAAAGGCCATATCCAACCCGATGAAATGGCTACCGAAGGCCCGTTTTGTGATCATACCGGCTACTACAATGCCTGTGCAGACTTTCCGGTATTCACGGTAGATCGTATCTACCAGCGCCCCAACCCGATTTATCTCACCACTTATATGGGTAAACCCGGAGAGGACGAACCCTCGATTATGGCCACAGCCCTGAATGAGTTGTTCATCCCATTGCTGCAGGGGCAGTTTCCTGAAGTCGTAGACTTCTATCTGCCACCGGAAGCCTGTTCCTACCGCATAGCGATCGTCAGCATCCGCAAACAGTACCCTGGCCACGCCCGCAGGGTCATGTTCGGCATCTGGTCATGGTTGCGTCAATTCACTTACACCAAAACCATTATTGTCACCGATGATGACATCGATATACGTAACTGGAAGGAAGTTATCTGGGCTATTTCTACCCGCGCCGACCCGGTGCGTGACACCGTATTGGTCGAAAATACGCCAATCGATTACCTGGATTTTGCCAGTCCAAAACCAGGCCTAGGTGGCAAGATGGGTATCGATGCCACCAACAAGATCGCCACTGAAACCGACCGCGATTGGGGCAGAATCGCCGGTATGGACCATGCAACCAAACAACAGGTAGAGGATATTGCCCAGGCTTTAGGTCTTTAAAAGACCTATCTGCAACCGCACTATCAGACTGCTGTTGTCCTGCCGCGGGTTAACAGTACATACAACACCGGCACAATAAACAACGTTACCACTGTTGAAATCAACATCCCGCCAATGATGACCAGACCCAACGGAGTCCACATCGCGCTATTTTTCAGCGTCAGCGGCAGCAGACCACCAATTGTCGTCAGGGTGGTCAGCACAATGGGGGTAAGCCGCATTTTTGCGGCCTGGACAATGGCGGCGCGAGAGTCAACGCCGGTTTGGGTTATCTGGTTAGCACTATCGATCAAGATAATGGAATTGTTGACTACGATCCCCATCAGACTGGTTAAACCAACAAAGGCCATGACAGAGAATGAAAATCCAAATGCCAACAGGGCCAGGATGGCCCCGGAAAAAGCAAAGGGTATGGAAGCAAACACAATCGCAGGCTGCAAAAATGAGCGAAATTGCAGCACCAGCACTGCAAATATTCCCAATAACGCAATCAGTAATGCTTTGATCAAACCCGAAAAAGAATCGTCTCTGGATTTCTGTTCACCGTCAATCCTGAAAGTAATCCCTGCGGGGAATTTCATTTTTTCCAGCCTAGCCACAATCTGTGCAGTGACATCGGCAGTCAAAAAGCCTGTTACCGTAGCCGCAGTGACGGTTGCACTTCGTTCCAGGTAGTAATGCTGTAACTGGGAGGGGACCGTTTGCAACTGGATGGTAATGAGTTGCTCCAAAGGAACGTAAGTGCCGTCGTCGGCCATCACCAGTAAGTCATTAATGCTGTTGATATCGGGTGTATTCGCACTGTTTAGGCGAATCATGATCTCATAGTCATCACCATTGTGGTCGCGGTATCTTCCCACGCGGCTGCCCATCAAACTGGTACGAATGGTGGCGTCAATACTGCTCACAGAAACGTTCAATAAGGCGGCCTTGGCTTTATGAATTACAATATCCATGTCCAGCTTTGGGCGACCCATGGGGTTATCAACATTGACTGTCCCGGGGGTCTCCAGCACCAGTTGTTCAATCTCAGCCGCAGCCAGTGCCAGCGCCTTTAGGTCATCGCCCAATACTCGTATGGCAATGGGTGCGGCTACAGGCGGACCTTGCTGAAATTCCTTTACCGTCACCCTTGCACCGGGCGTCGCTGCAAAGTCTCGCCGCAGGTTGATGACCAACTGGCTTATCTGTTGTCGGTCCAACTCGTGCAAAAGGATAAACAATTGCGCTTTGTTGGCGGCCTCCCCGCCGGGAAATTCATTGTAATAAACGCTCGGGTTTTCTTTGCCGATATTCACAGCCACGGCTTTGACCTGAGGGTAACTGCGCACCTGCTGGTCCAACCGGGCCGCAAGCTCCCGAGTGGCATAAAAGCTGCTGCTTTCAGGTAGTTCGATATTGAGCAGCAATTGGGGTTTTTCAGCCTTGGGAAACAGACTGATGCCAACTTGTGAAAATAAAGCCAGCGTACCCAAAAATAGCATTACCGAAACCGCAATAACCCACAGCGGATGTGCCAGCGCTGATTCCAGTGCCGCTTTATAGTGCCGACAAGACAGGTTCTCCAGTTGTCTCTGCACAATATTACGGCCACTGCCAGCCTGGCCGGCACGGCGTTGGCTGAATATCCGGCTGGCCATCAGCGGGGCCAGCACCACTGCGATGAAAAATGATGCGGTAAGTACCAACACCACCGTGACCGGCATTGAACGCATGAAACTGCCGGTATTGCTCGACATCATTAACATTGGCACAAATGCCAGCACGGTAGTCGCGGTTCCACTGGCAATGGCCCAGGCGACCTGGCTGGTACCACTGGCAGCTGCTTCCAATACGGGCAGCCCTAGCTTGAGCTTCTGACCGATGGATTCGGTCACCACAATGGCGTTGTCGACCAGCAAACCCAGCGCTATGACCAGACCCACAATCGACATTTGTTGCAAACCAAAGCCAAAGAATTCCAGACCGGCGATACCAATCAGCATGGAAATGGGCAACACCAGGATGATGATACTTGCGGAACGTATCCCTAAAGATATAAATATAATAAGGCCAACTAATACAAGCCCTTGAAATAGATTTTTAAAAAACCCATTAACTTGTTTTTTAACGCTGATTGATTGATCAAAAACGATTTCAGTGCTCATCTGTGCCGGCATACTTTGGTAATGCGCCAGTGCCTTTTTAAGTCCGTCGATCACTACGAAAATATTGGTCTTCGCGCGCTGTTCCACCGCGACAAATACACTGCGCTTGCCGTTATACAGACCCATGTAAGTGGGCTCAGCATCTACGATTGCTATCTGCGCAAGGTCTTCAAGGTGAACAACTTTGCTATCGGGCAGCTTCAGTACTGTACGCCTGATCTCTTCCAGCGACTGGTAATCGCCACTAGTTTTGACCGAAAACCTCTTCCTACCCGCATCAATAAACCCACCGGGCACATTGGCCGCGACACCCCGTAAACTATCCTGCAGCACAGACAAACCCAGACCCAATCCTCGCATAACTGCCATATCGACAGTAATCTGGACCTGCTGGTCCGGAAAAGCCATGGCACTGGCTCGCTTGACACCTGCAACCCGGGTGAAAGATTTTTCGAGGCGTTCGGCCTGATAGCGCAACTCCCGATAACTGGCAGTATCGGATAACAGAGCCACTTGCAATACATTGACGTCGGTCGGTGAAGCCTGTTGGATGTCAATACTGTAAATTTGAGCCGGTAACTCTGCACGGATTTTAGCCATGGCCTGGATGACAT
>CAYZLS010000100.1:0-5735 GCA_964479355.1 uncultured Wenzhouxiangellaceae bacterium
TTTCTTCTTCTTTTTTTTGAGATCTAAGAAAACTTGTGGCATATCAATTTTTTCATTACCTATATAAGATAAAACTTTGGGATTTAAAACATACATTCCAGTATTGATATTAATTTTTTCAACTGGTTTTTCTATTACCTGGTGAGTGTGCGTGGTTTTGCTGTTACCGAAGCAGCGTTTATGACCTCTACACAATGGATGACAGGTGCCATAGGCGCGGCTGCCGGTGGTTGGATTTGTGACTACCTGAGCAGACGCTTTGGTTTACGCTGGGGCTGTCGCTGGCCGATTGTTGTGGGGATGGTGGTGTCCGGTCTGATGCTCTTCATCGGCGCGGTGACTGAAAGCGCCTATATGGCAGTTGCAATGCTGGCCCTTTGCTTCCTGTTCAATCAAATGACGGAAGGCTCTTACTGGGCCGCCAGCATGGCTATCAGCAAGCGTTACGCCGGGACGGCCGGTGATGTCATCAACACCGGTGCCAACCTGATGGGCATCGTTAACTCAATCCTGGTGCCTTCAATCGCTATGCTGCTGGGATGGACTTTTACGATGGCCATGGGTGGGTTTTTTGCGCTACTGGGTGCAGTCTTAATGCTGATGGTTCGGGCTGATCGCCCATTTGATACCGTGTAAGGCTGTGAATTCCTGAAAGAGCGCCGGCTTGTGCAAAACTGAGGCATCAGGGTTATTGGATAATTGAAAAAGTGCTTCTTACAGGTTTGTACTTGTTGTATGGCACGTGCGTTTCAGCATCGCACGGGCCGGTCTGGAGTAAGGGGCCTCCATCCAAGGCATTTTGCAACAGGATGTTGCAAGAAGATCTCCCAGGGACGGGCTCGTGGCGTGTCCTAGATGGAGGCCCCTTGCTGCGGGCCGGCGGACTAAAAAACAGTACCCTAAAAAGCGCATTAGTAATTCCGGTTTTCACGGCCAGAAAATCCGGTGGACAATTCAAGTCAACTGATGGAAGCTATCGACTTAATGGGAGTTAACCCGAACATTTCACAGGTGCGGACGATAATATGACGAATAAAATGACTGGCAACTGGCAGGAACAGGATCACCGTCATTACCTGCATCCATTTACAGACCACAAAGACCTAGGCAATAAAGGCGTGCGTGTTATCACGGCTGCCGAAAGAGTCTATGTTCAGGATTCTGATGGTCAAAAAATTCTCGACGGCATGGCGGGTTTGTGGTGTGTAAACCTGGGCTACGGTCGCCAGGATTTGATCGATGCCGCCACTGCACAGATGCAGAAGCTACCATATTACAACAGCTTTTTTCAGACTGCGCATCCGCCGGTGATCGAATTGTCTGCGGTGCTCAGCCAGATCAGCCCACCGCAATTTAAGCATACTTTTTTCACCGGTTCCGGTTCCGAAGCCAACGATACTGTGATCAAGCTGGTTCGGCGTTATTGGGACCTGCTGGGCCAGCCCGAAAGACAGGTTATTATCAGTCGGAAAAACGCCTATCACGGCAGTACTATTGCGGCCAGCAGTCTGGGTGGCATGGACGAAATGCATAAGCAGACTGCGGTGCTTCTACCGGGTATTGAGCATATCGAGCAGCCCTATTATTACGAGTTGGGCGGGGACTTGAGCGAAGTTGAGTTTGGCTTGCGCCAGGCCCGTCTGCTGGAACAGAAAATAACGGAAATCGGTAGTGACAAGGTAGCGGCTTTTATCGGTGAGCCGGTACAGGGCGCCGGTGGTGTGATCATTCCGCCGGCAACCTATTGGCCGGAGATCCAGCGGATTTGTAAGCAATATGACATCCTGCTGATTGTCGATGAGGTGATAACTGGTTTTGGTCGGCTGGGTGAATGGTTTGGTTGCCAACGCCTAGGGATTGAAGCCGACCTGATGCCATTTGCCAAAGGCGTCACTTCCGGCTATCTGCCTTTGGGCGGTGTCCTGGTGGCAGACAGGGTTGCCGATGTAGTCATCGATAAGGGTGGTGAATTTGCCCACGGCTATACCTATTCTGGACATCCGGCAGCCTGTGCGGTGGCGCTGGAGACCATTCGTGCGCTTGGCGATGAAGGCATCATCGAGCGTGTGCGAACTGATACCGGGCCTTATTTCGAGCATCGGTGGGCAAGTCTGGCCGAACATCCGCTGGTGGGTGAAGCTCGCAGCATCGGCCTGGTGGGTGCAATTGAGATTGTCGCTGACAAAGCCGACAGGGTGCGTTTTGACAAAGATCTTACCGTCGGTGCGCGCTGCAAGGATTTCTGTTTTTCCAATGGCCTGGTGATTCGTCCGGTAGGCGATTCGATGATTGTTTCACCCCCCCTGGTGGTGGAACACGCACATATTGATGAACTGGTTGAAAAAGCCTGGCGCAGTCTGGATATGACAGCATCGAGCCTGAGGCAGCTTTAGTGAAAGGGGAGCGTGACTGGGATAATGCTTTTAAGACCGGCACTTTGACCGGCAAGATCGAACACGCGCCCTCCTATGCGGGAGCGCTAAGTTTTCTGCGACGCAAATACAGCCAGGATCTAACGGACGTGGATGTCGCTGTTACCGGCATCCCAATGGATACGGCAACCAGTAATCGACCCGGTGCGCGGTTTGGGCCCAGGGCAATACGAATGGCGAGCAGTAGCATGAACTGGAGCCGGCCGTGGTCATGGGATATTGACCCGCTGGAGTGTTTGAACATTGTTGATTACGGTGATTGCCAGTTCGATTTTGGTGCGTCGGAAACGATTACACCCTACATAGAAAAGCACATTGACGGCATCTTGGATGCGGGGACTGCTAGCCTGGTGATGGGTGGTGACCATTTCATTACTTACCCGGTGCTCAAAAGTTATGCCAAACACCATGGCGCGTTGTCGCTGGTGCAATTTGACGCGCATTCCGATACCTGGCCGGATGATTCAAAGCGGGTAGATCATGGCACCATGTTCTATCACGCTGTAAAAGAAGGTCTGGTTGATGACAGTCGTTCAGTGCAGATTGGTTTACGCACCACCAATGACCAACCCATGGGGTTTGATATTCTGGATGCACGCTGGGTACATACCAACGGGCCGGCCGCAGTGGCAGCTATGATCAAGCAGGTGGTCGGGAAGAACAAGGTCTACCTGAGTTTTGATATTGATTGTCTTGACCCGGCTTTTGCCCCTGGTACCGGCACCCCGGTATGTGGTGGTTTAAGTTCATTCCAGGCACTGGAAATCATTCGTGGGCTTGCCGGTATCAATCTGGTGGGCATGGATATTGTTGAAGTCGCGCCGGCTTATGATGCGGGTGAGATAACAGCGTATGCTGCGGCTTCCCTCGCGGTAGAATTTCTTTGCCTGTTTGCTGCTAATCATGTGACTTCGTCTTGAGTCCTGTCACCTCCCCCAAACCTGATTTTCTGAATCTGGAAAATCTTTTTCGGTTTTTCAAATACGCCATTTACATATTGCTGGCCTACGATGGTGTTCAGTTTTTTGATGGTGACGTGATAGCCAGCGCTGAGATCTTTGGTGAGAACGTTTCCTGGCGTAATGTCATTGAAGCTTACTCAGCAACTTTCGACACGGCGGCCTGGGTGGTTCTGCTATTGTTATTTGAACTCGAAACAGCCGTTATTCCCGACCATTTGCTCAAAGGCGGGCTAAAATGGTTGCTGAAGAGCCTCAGTGCAGTAGCGTATTTTTTTATCTTGTATTCATTTTACGGCTATATCGTCAAATACGGTGTGGTGAGTGATCTGACAGCATTTAGTATTGCTGATGTCTGTAACCTGATTGGCACGAACTACACCTACGTCGTGACCCTGGATGGATACCTGCCCCTAGATCAGGCCAACTGCACGGCCTTGAACGCTCAGGCGTTGGTGCAAATTACCGGCACCAGCATCATCGGCACCCAGGCGGCATTGACCGATGCCATCCGTTTGGCCATTGTGGACGTCGTGAACGCGCTTGACTGGTTGATCATCGTGATCTTGCTGGAAGTGGAAGTGTTTTCGCAGTTAAAAGATAAGCTGACCAGCGCGATGGTGGCCATTTCCAGGTACTTAAAAGTTTTTCTATATACGGTATTGTTTGTCTGTGCCGCTTATTGGGGCTTGAAGAGCACCTTTCTGGACTTCTGGGATGCTTTTTTATGGTTGGTGGCATTTATCTTTATCGAACTCAATCTATTCCAGTGGCACTCAGAAGCAGAAGAAGAAAAAGCGCAGGAAGCAATGGTTTAATTTGATTACGAAACCCTCAACGATTTCAGCCGAGTCAGAAAAGGCGCTGCAACTGCGCCGCATGAAGCGGGTACCCCTGATTCTATTTGTGTTGATGGCTATGCTGTTTGCTTACACCCTGCATCATCCTGTGCACTGGCTTGGCTGGGTTCATGCATTTGCAGAAGCCGGCATGGTGGGGGCCCTGGCTGACTGGTTTGCAGTGGTGGCATTGTTTCGCCACCCACTGGGTATTCCCATCCCGCATACAGCCATCATCCCCAATCGCAAGAACGACCTTGGCCAAAGCATGTCACAGTTTGTGGCCGAGCATTTTCTGGACCCGGAAGTGGTGCGAAAAAAACTGCAGAATACCCGCCTAGCTGCATTGGCCACCCACTGGTTGATCAGTGACAAAGGCCGCCATAGCATCGAGAATCTGATGGATACTGTACTGCAGTGGGCGCTTGGAGCATTGAGTGAGGCGCGCGTGCGGCGGTTTTTAACCCGCCTGTCCAGTAAGCAGTTAGCCAACATCAATTTTGCGCCATTGATGGGCAATACCCTTGAGTGGTTGGTTCGGGGGAATCGGCATCAGCAGATTCTCACCCAGGTGCTGCGTTACAGTATTGTTGTTTTGCATGATAACCATGCCGCTATCCGGGCAAAGGTGCAGCAGAAAAGCCCCTGGTGGTTGCCGGGCTTTGTTGATGACCGCATTATGCAACAGATGCTGGAGCGGATAGAACAACAGTTGTTCGAGTTGACGCTGGATCCTGAGCATGTGCTGCGCAAGCGGTTTGACCAATGGGTGCAAGAACTTGCGGTAGATTTGAAGCATTCTGCACAGCTGCGGCGTTGGGGTGAAGACTTCAAACAGCAATTGCTGGACAACGATGAGTTACAGGAGTACCTGTACGGCTTATGGCGTGAATTGGCGCAGAATATTGAAGCAGACATTGGTAAGCCGGAATCAATAATCAAGCAACACGTGGGGCAATGGCTGGGTGGTGTGGCCGGGCAATTGCACAACGATCAGGACATGCAAGCCTGGATTAATGCGTGGCTGGTCGATGCCATCACCGGGGTGGTTGCACGCAACCGTGCCCAGATCGCCAGCCTGATCAGCGATACCGTACAATCGTGGGACGGTGCTG
The DNA here is from genome assembly GCA_964479355.1 of uncultured Wenzhouxiangellaceae bacterium. Lineage (GTDB taxonomy): Bacteria > Pseudomonadota > Gammaproteobacteria > Xanthomonadales > SZUA-36 > SZUA-36. The sequence goes on from CAYZLS010000100.1 coordinate 5,346, forward strand.
ATACCTCCCGGCGGGTTGAACTGGCGATCGGTTGTGATCTGCAGTTTATTCGCATCAATGGCACCCTGGTGGGGGGGCTGGTTGGCTTGCTTCTCTACGCCACCAAACTCTACATTTGATTTGCAAAATGGTGTGATTGATGGGAAATATCGTCTGGCTGGCTTCGTATCCGAAATCAGGTAATACTTGGTTAAGAGCCTTATATCTATAACCTGATAGAACGACTGGACAAGCCTGGGCGCATTACTGTGTTGCCCAATTATTTTGCATCCGAATCAGATCCCCGCTGGTATTTGCCGCTACTTGGTGGTCGGTCGCCTGAAGACTGCAGCGGTGAAGAAATCATAAGCCTGAAGAGCGAAGTGCACCGGCAAATCGCTGCCTCCCGTG
>CAYZLS010000100.1:5745-6811 GCA_964479355.1 uncultured Wenzhouxiangellaceae bacterium
AGCATATTCACCAAAACCCACAATCGCTGGGGTGGTTACAACGAGCATGCGTTGCATAATGTTGCGGTCATAGCCGGAGCAATTTACCTGGTAAGAAACCCGTTGGATGTAGTGCCTTCAACGGCTGATCATGTTGGCTTAAATATTGATGCGGCGATTGATTTTATGGCCAACGAAGACACCGGCACCCCCAGCAACATGGAGAATGTCGTTAGCTATCTCGGCTCATGGTCCAGTCGCGTTGCAAGCTGTAGCCGACAATCCCACTAGCAAATTCTGGTGCTGCGTCATGAGGATATGCTGGATAAACCACTCAAGCCCTTCGGGCAGGTTGCCAGACTGCTGGGGATGGGTAAAGAAAAAAATGCGATCAAGCGCGCCATCCGATTCTCTTCGTTTGCTGAGCTGAAAAAACAGGAAAGCCGGGGTGGTTTTATTGAACGCAGCCCGAATTCATCAGCCTTTTTCCGTGCCGGGCGCAAAAACCAGTGGGTGGACGTATTGAGTGATGAGCAGGTGGCACGGATGGTCGAGGTGCATCGCGAGCAAATGCAACGCTTTAACTATATTCCACCAAGATTTAAAATCTGATAGTTATTGAAATTGGTCAAGGTTTGATCGCCTCGAATCTGTTCTTGTTGCGGTTTTTGCGTACCCTTGCCGGGTCCCAGATGCGGCCATTCATGGCAATCCACGCTCCGTGGGGTAGGGACTGGACGGTTCCAACTGCACAACCAATATTGAAAATTGCATCAGAATACCGGAACCGTGCCGGGTTCAGTGCACCCATCAGAATCATGGTTTTAGCAGGTATTTCTGCAAGCATCAGTGCAGTTTTAACCATCGTGTCAGTGCCGTGGGTGATCAGTACATGATCCGCATTGCTGGCAGCGATCTCAGCGTGTATCAACTGCCGGTCGGCAGCAATGAAATGCAGGCTGTCTTTGCGTAGCAAGGCTTTCACTACAAATTCAAAGTCGACTTGTAATCGCTTGAGGATTTGTCCGATTTGCGGGTCACCGATCTGGTAGTCACTCATGTCATCGAAGTAGGTTTTATTGATGGT
>CAYZLS010000101.1:0-6770 GCA_964479355.1 uncultured Wenzhouxiangellaceae bacterium
CCTGGGTGACAAGCTACGCTGGCTGGTGTTTACTAAGGCAGATGTGCTGGAGCAGGCAGAAGCTCTGGAAATCGCTGAACAGGCTGTGAAAGATTTAAATTGGCAAGCCCCGTGGTTCTTGATTTCTTCAGTCACCGGCATGGGTACGGACGATTTGATGCAAAGCATCTCACGGTCACTGGATGAAATGAAAGAACTGGAGTCAGAACAACAAAGGGGACTATTGCAGAACTGACCAGCCTGTGGCTCAGGAAGGGTTCCCGGCGAGCAAGCTCGCCAGCCCAAAGCTACATATTGCGTACGTGATTATTCAGCCGGGATTTATGCCGGGCAGCCTTGTTGCGGTGCATCAGGCCTTTTGTTACTGAACTGTCAATGGCAGGAACAGCAACCTTGTAGGCTGCTTCAGCTGCACTTTTATCGCCGGATTCAATCGCTGCGAGCACTTTTTTGATCGTTGTGCGTACGTGTGAACGCTGGCTGGCGTTGCGCAAACGGCGCTTTTTGGCCTGACGTACACGCTTGCGTGCTGATAAACTGTTAGCCAAGGTAAATCTCCATCAATACTGGTTCCAAAACTAGCCGCGTAGTATCTTAGTTTTTATCCGCCGGGTCAATCATTTAACAGGTAAAATTACATGATTTATCTCGCAGTAAGAACAAGCATAAAAGAATGAAACTGCTCAAATCAACCGCAACCGTTGGTAGCGCGACTATCCTTTCCCGTATTCTGGGATTTATTCGTGATGTCGTACTGGCCAAAATGTTCGGGGCCAGTGGGGAAACAGATGCATTTTTTCTCGCGTTTCGAATCCCCAACTTCATGCGCCGCCTGTTTGCAGAGGGGTCATTTTCACTCGCGTTTGTACCGGTTTTATCGGAGTATCGCGCTGCAGGTGACCGGCAGGCGCTGCGTGATTTGATTGATCATGTTACTGGCACGCTGACCGCGATATTGCTGGTTTTAACAGCCTTTGGGGTTTTAGCTGCTCCACTGGTACTGTCGGTATTTGCCCCTGGCTGGCTGGCAGAAGAGCGACCGGAATTCAGTCTTTCCGCCGGTATGCTGCGGATAACCTTTCCTTACATCATGCTGATTGCTCTCACGGCACTTGCCGGCGGAATTCTCAACACTTATGAACGCTTCCTAGTGCCCGCGCTTACGCCCGTGCTGCTTAATGTATCGCTTATCCTGGCTGCGTTGCTGTTGGCCGGTCATTTGCAGGTCCCCATAACAGCCCTTGCATGGGGCGTGTTGATAGCAGGTTTTGCACAGTTATTGCTGCAAGTGCCCGCGCTCATGCGACTGGGCTTGATGCCAAGGCCGCGTTGGGGCTGGCACCATAGCGGTGTGCGCCGCATCATGAAATTGATGATTCCAACATTGTTCGGATCCTCCGTAGCGCAGGTCAATTTGCTGATAGACAGTATGATCGCCACTTTCCTGGTTAGCGGCAGCGTCTCCTGGCTGTATTATTCTGACCGCCTGTTGGAGTTTCCGCTGGGCGTGTTTGGAATCGCGCTGGCAACCGTGATTCTTCCCAACCTGTCAAAAAAACATGCTGCAGCCAACACAGCTAAATTTTCAGCCACGTTGGACTGGGCATTGCGCCTGGCAGTGATCATTACGGTGCCTGCAGCGGTTGGTCTGGTGATACTGGCTGGGCCCATCTTGATAACTTTGTTCCAGTACGATGCATTTCAGCCGGATGATGTTCGCATGGCCGCGTTCAGCCTGGTTGCCTATGCCGCAGGCTTGCCGGCATTTATAGCGATCAAGGTACTGGCACCAGGATATTATGCGAGGCAGGATACCCGGACACCGGTGAAGATTGCCATCGTGGCCATGACCACCAATATGGTCTTGAACCTGGTGTTGGTTGGTTTGTTATTGCACCAGGGCTTTGCAGGGCCGCATGCCGGACTCGCGCTGGCCAGTTCAGTAGCTGCCTATCTGAACGCATTGTTGCTCTACCGGGGGCTTAGGAAGCGTGGAGTTTACTTGCCTGAAAAGGGCTGGATCAGGATTTGGGTGGTGGTCATACTGGCCTGCACCGCAATGGGGGCGCTACTGTTATTCATGACCCACGATACGGCCGTGTGGTTGGAAGCAGAAGCGTTTTTGCGGGTAAAAAACCTTACACTGAGCATTGTATTTGGTGTCATCGTTTATGTTTTTGTCGGGATGGTGGCTGGCCTTAAAAAGCACGATTTGTTACGTGGGGCAAACTAGTGCTCCTTGCTACGAAACCCCACAGGAGCGCTGCATCCGCAATTATCACGTTGAAGAAGCACCAGTAATGACTGTTATAATTCGCCACTTTTGAGCACACATCAATGCAGGTAATCAGGGACAAGCCGGGTAGACAGTTGCTGGAATCTGCGGTTGTGACTATCGGTAATTTTGATGGCTTTCATTTGGGGCATCAGGCATTAATCCAGCGCAGCAGGGCGCTTGCCGATGGCAGGTGCCCGGTGGCCGTGTTGAGCTTCGAACCACTACCCCAGACCTGGTTTAATCCAGATACCGCACCGGCTCGTTTGATGTCGGTACGCCAGAAGCTGGAATACTTGGCGAACAAGGGCATAGACCTGGTCTGGCTGATGCGTTTTAATCAGGCCCTGGCAGAAATGAGTGCAGAAGATTTCCTGCGTTCGGCCGTGGTTGAAGTGCTGGCACCAACGGTAGTGGTTGTAGGTGAGGACTTCCGTTTTGGCAAGGGTCGGCAAGGTGATATAGATACGCTCAGTCGAGCGGGCCGGTTGCATGGCTTTGAGGTCAGCACCATTGCAAACTGTGAGGTAGATGGCTTACGGGTGTCCAGCAGCGCCATACGTACCTGCCTGGCGGAGGGAGATCTGGTGCAGGCAGAACGCTTGTTAAGTCGACCCCTACGCATGCAGGGTAGGGTTTTTAAGGGCCGTCAACTGGGTCGTCAACTGGGTTACCCGACAGCTAACCTGCGCCTGGCAGCACCGCCCAGCCCGGTAATGGGTGTTTTCGCGGTTAGAGCACGCTGGGCTGGTAGTGGCTGGCGTGATGGTGTGGCGAACCTTGGAACGCGCCCAGCCGTGGGTGGTGAAGGATTTCTGGTGGAAGTTCACCTGTTTGATTTTGAAGGTGATTTGTATGCACAGCGACTGGAAATTGAGTTTGTGAAAAAACTACGTGATGAAGCCAACTTTGCAGATATTGATGACCTGGTGATTCAGATGCGCGAAGATGAGCAACAGGCGCGGCAATGCCTGACACAACAAACTAAATGACTGGCACAGGCATGGATTATAAAGACACAATAAACCTTCCACGGACAGCTTTCCCGATGAAAGCCAACTTGGCCAATCGGGAACCCAGGATGCTGCAGCAATGGGAAGAAAGCGATCTGTATGCGCGGATCCAGCAGCATACAAAAGATCGGCCTTTGTTCATCCTGCACGATGGTCCACCCTATGCGAACGGTGATATCCATATCGGCCATGCGGTGAATAAGATTCTGAAAGACATGGTAGTGAAATCACGTCTGCTGGCGGGTTTTTATTCCCCTTATGTGCCGGGTTGGGACTGTCATGGCTTACCGATTGAACTGCAGGTTGAAAAGAAAATTGGCAAGGTGGGGCGTAAAGTGGATGCCTGTACCTTCAGGCAAAAATGCCGCGAATATGCCGATCGCCAGATCAACTTGCAATGCGAAGGATTCAAGCGTCTGGGTGTGTTGGGCCAATGGGATGAGCCTTATGCCAGTCGTGATTTTGCTTATGAGGCCAATATGGTGCGGGCACTGGCTGATATCGTCGCAGCCGGCCACCTGAGCCAGGGGGTCAAGCCGGTGAACTGGTGTTTTAATTGCGGTTCTGCCCTGGCCGAGGCTGAAATCGAATACCAGGATAAATCATCACCCGCAGTCGATGTATTGTTTCTGGCCGTGGACTCACAGGCACTGCTGCAGGTATTTGGTGTTGCTGCACTTGACGGTGACATCGGCATTCCGATCTGGACGACCACACCCTGGACCCTGCCGGCTAACGAGGCCGTGGCTTTAAATGCAACTCTGGATTATGTATTGCTCAAGGGTAGGCAACAGGGGCAAAAACGGGTGCTGGTATTGGCCGCTGAGCTGCAAGATAAAGTAGTCGGGCGCATCGGCCTGGAAGATATTGAAGTGCTGGGTACCTGTAAAGGTGCAGCGCTGGAGCATTTGTCACTGCAGCATCCTTTTTATTCACGCCAGGTGCCCGTCATTCTGGGTGAGCATGTCACCACTGAGGCGGGGACCGGAGCAGTGCATACCGCCCCAGGCCATGGTGTCGATGATTTTCAGGTCGGTAAACAATACGAGTTGCCCGTTAGCAATCCGGTGGGTGGTGATGGGTTGTATCTTCCCGATACAGAGTTGCTTGCCGGTAAGTTTGTCTGGAATGTCGATACTGAGATTATTGAGTTGCTGCAAAAAAACAACATGTTATTGCACCATGAAGCATTTTTGCACAGTTACCCACATTGCTGGCGGCATCGTACGCCAACGGCGTTTCGCGCCACTCCACAGTGGTTTATCGACATGGAAAAAGCCGGCCTGCGCGCGCACGCCCTGGAGGCTATCAAAGACATTCGCTGGGTTCCGTCGTGGGGTGAGGAGCGCATTAGTGGCATGGTTGCAGGCCGCCCGGAGTGGTGCATATCCAGGCAAAGGACCTGGGGTGTGCCGATTACGCTTTTTGTGCATCGCAGCAGCGGTGAACTGCATCCTGATACGATCAATTTGATGCAATCATCTGCCGGTCTGATTGAAGAACACGGCATTGATTGTTGGTATGAAGATGATATTTACCAGCGCATGGGTGTGGATGAAAGCGAATACGAGCAGGTTAAAGATATTCTGGATGTGTGGTTCGATTCCGGCGTCAGCCACCGCTGCGTGTTGGACGAACGGGCCGTGTTACGCCGGCCCGCAGACATCTATCTGGAGGGCTCCGACCAGCATCGCGGCTGGTTCCAGTCGGCGTTACTGACCTCGGTTGCAATGCACGGTGAGGCTCCGTATCGCCAGGTGTTGACCCACGGTTTCGTAGTCGATGCCAATGGCCGCAAAATGTCGAAATCAGTGGGTAATGTCATTACCCCACAAAAAGTTATGAATACGCTGGGTGCTGATGTACTCAGGTTATGGGTGGCAGCAGCAGACTACCGCCAGGAAATGACGGTCTCTGACGAAATACTCAAACGGGTCTCAGACGCCTATCGCCGAATCCGCAACACGGTTCGTTTTTTGTTGGGCAACCTGGATGGATTTGACAAAAGCCAGTCTCTGGGGGCTGCGGAAATGTTACCGCTGGACCGCTGGGCAGTTGACAGCGCGGCAGTGCTTCAGGATGACTGCAAGCAGGCTTATGAGGACTATCAGTTTCTGAAAATTTACCAGAACGTACATCGCTTTTGTGTCGGGGAGATGGGTGCATTCTATCTCGACATTATCAAGGACCGGCTCTACACCATGCCGGCTGATAGCCCTGCCCGGCGCTCTACCCAAACGGCCATGTACCACATACTTGAGGCGCTGGTACGCTGGATCGCGCCGGTGTTGAGTTACACGGCGGAAGAAATCTGGCAGCAGATGGGTGGTGAACGTGAAGACAGCGTGTTTATGGCGACCTGGTATGAGGGTTTGTTTACGCTGGATCATCCTGACAAAGATCGGGCCCATTGGCAGCAGCTCATTGCTGTGCGTGATGAGGTGAGTAAAGCAACAGAGCAACTCAGAGTCGGCGGTGGGGCAGGGTCTTCATTGGCTATGGAAGCCAGGGTTTGGGCTGATGGTGCCGTGGCCGAGGCTCTGGAGTGGTGCGGTGATGAACTCCGCTTTTTACTAATTACTTCTGAGGCAACATTTGCAAACCTTGAGGACGCACCAGAGGATGTGGAAGTGATTAAAGTAGAAGGCAGCCAAGTTGCGGTTGCTGTGCAAGCATCCATACACCCCAAATGTGTACGCTGCTGGCACCAGCGCGAGGACGTGGGTGAGTCCGTGGAACACTCTGAACTGTGTGGGCGTTGCATCGAAAACGTAACCAGCACGGGTGAAACCCGCAGGATTGCCTGATATGGATAAGCAGTCACAACAAGGCCTGTTCAACAACAAGATGACCTTTGTCTGGTTGTTGTTATCGGTGCTGATAATTATTTTCGACCTATGGGCCAAGCAAGTGGCGACAGAGTCATTGACACTCTACCGCCCGTTGGAGATAACCTCTTGGCTGAGTATGACACTGGCACATAACTATGGTGCGGCTTTCAGTTTTCTCAGTGATGCGGGTGGTTGGCAACGCTGGCTGTTTACCGGCCTTGCCTTCAGCGTGACGCTGGTATTGCTCGTTTGGCTGGTGCGCTTACCTACCAAGCAAAAGTTAACCGGCGCGGCGTTGGGCTTGATCATTGGCGGTGCCGTTGGGAATTTGATTGATCGAATCGTCAATGGCTATGTAGTTGATTATATTGATGTATATTACCTTGGCTGGCACTGGCCTGCTTTTAACATAGCCGATTCAGCAATTACCTGTGGGGTGATTTTGTTGCTGATCGATGGCTTGTTTTTGTCATCAGGGCAATCACTAGACAAACCTGAGTGATGGAGATTCAGCTTGCCGCTCCGCGTGGTTTTTGCGCAGGTGTTGATAGGGCGATTGAAATTGTCGAGCGTGCTCTAAAATTATTTGGTGCACCTATCTATGTGCGCCACGAAGTCGTACATAATCGCTTTGTGGTCAATCGCCTGGCC
>CAYZLS010000102.1:0-6727 GCA_964479355.1 uncultured Wenzhouxiangellaceae bacterium
ATAATAAGCTTCACGCCAGGCCTGCTCGGCCTCCGTCGCGTGAATCAGATCGTCCCTGGTTCTTAGTTTTGTCATGATCCGCCCTCAGGAATCCATAGTGCGGTTTGCCGATGAGGGGATTATTCCGAGATCCGTTTCCGCGCGGATAACTGCAGCGCGGGTGGTCTCAAAGGCGTCCGTTGCCACCGAAATGCTGCTGGGTCCGAATTCGATAAGTTTGCGGATCAGTTCCGGTTGCCGTGATGGCGCGTCTCCACATATGGATACGGGTACATCATGCTCCAGACAGGCCTGTGCAATGTGTTCGATAGCTGCCAGTACTGCCGGGGCCTGTGTATCAAACTGCTCGGCCATTTTGTGACTGTCCCGGTCGATTCCGAGGATGAGTTGCGTCAGGTCATTTGAACCAATCGAAACCCCGGAAACATGCGGTAAAAACTGCTCGATCAACAGGACGTTGGATGAAATCTCGGCTATCATCCACAATTCGAATGTGGGGTTTTCAAACAGACCTTCATCAGTGATCAACTGCCGGCAGTTTTCGAGTTCACTTGGGAATCGCACAAAAGGCAGCATCAGCTGGATATTGTCCAAACCTGAATCAATCACGCGTTTCACGGCCCGCAGCTCGAGACAGAAGCTTTCCGCATCCTCGATGTACCGGCTGCAGCCGCGAAAACCCAGCATTGGGTTTTCCTCTTGTTGCTCAAACTCGCCCCCCTTTAGTCCGGCGTACTCGTTGGACTTCAGATCAAGTGTCCGATAGGTAACCGGGCGTGGAAAAAATGCCCTGACCACCTTCGCCAATTGACTCGAGAAAAACGTGATGAAGGCTTCTGCGCCGTCATCTGCGATGAGTTTTTGGGGGTGAATACCCAGTGACAGAGCGAGAAACTCGGCGCGCATCAAACCCACGCCGTCAACGGGAATTGCGGCAAATTTTTCAGCCAGCTCGGGTATGCTGAGATTCAGCAGGATTCGAGTTTTGGTTACCGGTTGGCTCATCAGCTGGCGAGGAAGATCTCCCCCTCCTGATTGAAGTTAACGTGACAGCCATCCGGCTCACCCTCATAGTCAATAGTACTGCCCATGACGCAGGCGAGATCGAACTCCCGTGCGACGATGGCGAGATGCGACGTGGCACCACCCAGTGTGCACATGACACCCTTGGTCTTTGGAAACAGAGGCGTCACGGCAGTTGCGAAGGCCTCACGGGTGAACACCACGACTTCGCCAAGATCCTCCTGCATCAGGCGGAGCACATCCGGAATGCTTTCGATCACCCGAAGTGTGCCTGAACAGCCCTTGCCCAAGGTCACATTCCCTTGTCCGATTTTTTGCATTTTTTACTCTCTTTGGTTTCAACCTGTCTGGGGTGATTTCAGACTACCACCGGCCAGAAGAAATCTTCATCCGTTGTGGCCATATAGTTCCAGATAGACGGTGGTTGCTCCTGTTCCAGCAGATCGTCCAGCAATTGGAGAGCAGCATCCTCGAACTCGGTTCGAACCCTTTCATCCCAGTCCTGGCTGTCGGGTAGGGATTCAAAAAACAACCTGAAATGGTTGGCAAAAAGTTGCACGCCATATTCTGCTTTGTAACGTGGCGACCATTCTGCAGCCTTAAGAAACAATTCGTTTTGTGCAGCCGCAGCGCAGGATTCGATGTGTTCCACCTCCTCAAGAGGGACTGGCACGATGGTATCGTCGCTGGTGCGTGTAAATAGACCTTCCGCAAGCACATGGGGCGCGATATCCGGTGCATCCCAATGAAGTCCACCAAACATGTCGAAATACACCTGGACCCCCGAGATACGCCTGACCAGCACGAGGTTTGGATAGGGGTTTTGTGCCTCTGTTCCAGCCCAGGGCAGAAAGTCGTTCTGCAGGTCGGTAAACTCCAGCATGACGATTTTTTCGCCCCCACCTACCGCATAGGGTCCGTGTGCAAACAGCCCGTCACGTTGCTCACCGTGAAGCATGAAAATATACAGTTCCAATGTAGCTGCCAGGCGTCTCAAGCGCGTATGGTCTTGTGTGTTTGCGGGCTTGATACACGTTTCCAACCACTCAACCTGGTCGGGTGGCAGGATTGGCTGGCCGCCAGTGTCCTGATCTGCGAACAGCAGACCATCAGAGCGGTACGCACGGCAGGCACGTTGCCAGAATTCAACCACAAGTAAGGCGTCGTCCACTTTTTCGTCGGCGAATCGCTGCCCGGGACGCAAATTCCGGTCCAGCAAGAGCTGCTGACGCGCGCCCAGGTAGCTGCACATCAGGATAGACAATTGCAGGTAATAGGGCCGCGAACACAGCCGCCGCATATGTCGGCCAATGTCTTCCGGTGAAATCTGCTGTACCAATTCACGCAACAGGGCCGGTGCACACTTGTAATAACAGTACCAGCCGAGTGATGAACGGCGCGGCACATCGAACAGCACAGAGCGTAGAAGGGCACGGTTTTCCGACCTCATGAAGGCCTTCTGAAGGCCACCAAATTGTTTGATGTAACGATTCATTTGATCCACACCGAAAGAACTCATGCGGGTACACCGTTAACCTGGTCGAGCGGTGAAAAGATCGGTCCTTTGGTGGTTGCGATATGTTGCAGAACCAAGGGTTGTTCACGCCCGCTGTGCAAGTTTCCAAGATGCCTTTCGATGGACTGGTCGAAGCAGTCACGTACCTGCTGGCCGAACTCGGGCCCAAACCCCAGCTGATCAGCAAAATTTTTGAGCAAACAGGCGTACAGGTCTGCACCATAGGCGATGCGGTAACGATCATCCCAATCTATGACCTTGCGATACAGTTCCAGCTGTGCGTTGCCCGCGGTTTTGGTCAGTTCGGTGATTTCTTCGCCCGGCAGCGGTCGATACCTGCCATTTTCAACCACGAATACTTCTTCTGCCACGATGTTGGGGGCGAAGTCTGCAGGCTGGGTTGCCAGTGATCCGAATAAGACAATTTTTGACCGTACGTCACGCAAACGGATTACCCAGGCAAGATGATCGTGGTGTGGTTGGGTCTGTAGTCGTGCCCAGGGGTAAAAGTCCTCGCGCAGGCCAACCAGTTCCCTGACCACCATGGAATCACCATTATCCAGCGTGTATGGACCATGGTGAAATACACCGACCCGGGCTTCCCCGTGCAATATGAAGGTGTACAGTTCCAGGGTTGCCAGCATGCGGCGAAGCCGTCGCTTGTAGTCGGTCGTCAAGTCGTTGCGCAAGCGTCCTTCCAAGTCAGCCAGTAAAGGCTTCTTAAGGATAGGTATGCTGAAATCTGCCTCATCCGGCAACAACAAATGGTCGTTTCGGTAATTTCGGGCTACACCTGCCCAGAAATCCATCACGCTGGCGACTTGCTCAACGTTGTCATGGCTATCCAGACCTGTCAGTCGTGCCTGTTCCCGGCCCACTAGGTAACCCAATGCCAGTGAGTTCAGATGGACATAATTCGGACGCGAGCATAACTTCTTCATGCCACGGCCAATGCTCTCCTCATTGGCGTGTTGTTTGACCGTATTCAACAGAGCGGGCAGATTTTCATAATAACAATGGCTGCCCAACAGCAACCTTCCAGGCAGGTTAAACACTGGTGAGGTCATCGATGATCGTTGCTGATCGCGGAAGAAATGCTTGATGCTCTCACCAAACAGATGGATGTGGTGGTTGACTTCGGCCAGGTTTTTACTGGTTGCATTCACTCAGTTCACCTCAAGATGCTGGAACCGGTCAGCCTCGCTGGTAAATGCCCAGTTCATGACGCCATGTCCAATACGCTTGCCATGGTGGTATTCACCGACGCTGAACAACATGTGATCGTTGCGGTGAAGCCAACGATGTGAGGTATCCTGGATGCCCTGCGGACGACCCGTGTAAGCAAAATCGCGGCCGAGTTCGTCCCTGGCAAGAACATTGACACTTTCAATGGATTTCCAGCGCTGCTTGCTCCATTCAATATCAATCATTACATCGTTTAGCAGGCCCAGTTCCCCATCCAGCTGCAAATAGCCACACAATGTCTGTTTGCCATCATCGAATTGCTGCACCGCGATGTTAGCGACACAGTCCTCATCGAAGGCCGCCCACATGATCAGGTAACTCTGCCAGTATTTGCGGCCGCCCCAACCCCACATGCGGTCACGAAAACCCAACGCATCAATCTCCAGTTGCTGTTCTCCGATCCAAAAATTGCCCCGGTATCGGCCGAGCTGGTCAAAGTGATGGCTGCCGATCTTTGGATCGCTACTGGTTTCCAGCCACAGTTTGGCCGCCGCCCAGCTGAATGGCGGTTGCACGGCGCTGAACAATAAGTCAGCCGAAATATCCCCAGCGTCATAACGAATCCACCATTGCTCCAGCGACTCAATCTCTTCCAGTTTCATTGGACCGAAGCAAAGTCGTTGTCCGATGGGTTCAGGTTCCACATGGAAGTCCATCTTGCTGAGCTCATAGACCCGTCGTTGCTGGTGAAAAACAGCGGCGTTTATGTCACCAATGGCGGCGTTTGGGAATACCCCCTGATAAACTTGAAATTGTAATTCCACGATTGGGTCGAAAAATTCAAAATACCAACCTTCCCGCCACCACGGATCGGTGCCGGCGGTGTGGAGGCCATCACAAACCGGGTCCATTGCTGACAATGGCTTAGGCACTGTTCGCAACCTGGATGGAGTCCAGCCAAATGTTCTGAAAGTCAGCATCGTCCGGTCTGCAAAAACTGCCTTGCAGAAGCAAACCGCAGCCTGGACAGAAGTATTCACGGTATTCAATCAGATCATCGATGAATTGGCGTGGATCGATAGGCGACAGACCGACTTTCTGTACCTCAGTTGCCCTTTTGACGCAACCGGATTTGTAATTTCTGGTTGCAGCCTCAATGCGGGTGCGGCACTTGGTGCAGCACCAGGCCGGTTCATTACCGCTTGTGGAAATCACCAGGCCTTCAGAGACCTGGATATCCCGGGCTGACCCAGGGATGGCCTGCAGTTTCTTGGCTTTGGCCCCAGCGAGCCGCTGATGGATTATTTCGGCCCTCAGTGCTGTGGTTTTCGCAACATCAATTGCACCATTGCCATCCAGACAGACACCGTATTGCTGTTCTCCGAATTTACGGCTGACATATTCGCTTTCAATATCTGCGGCCACTTTTTGCGGGTCTCTTTCCAGTGGATCGCCATAACCGGAAGCTGCAGTCCAGGCCAAGTAGAAAACGTCATCACGTTGTTGTACAACACCCCCGGTTTTGGGTGACACGTTGAGATGCTCACCATCAATGTCTTCGAGATCGGTCAGCATGGTGCCAGTAATGGTGGTTGCGTCTTTGACCTTGGCATTACGTACCATACTGAATCGTGTTCTTGATGTCGGGTCGCCACCAAACAAACCCGGACCCGGGACTATCGTGTGACCCCCGGTGGTGTAGTGCGTCATGGAATCGCAGTCATTCAAAACGTACGCGATTTCTGCTGAGTTGCCGCCCCGGAACTTGCCACTGCCACCGGAATCCGGAATCTCCTTTCTCCACAGGTATAACAGGGGATAAAATAATTCATTGTCCTCGACGTTGGGCATTGTGCTTTGCAGATCCCACGGCCAGCCGCCGGTGTTTACACCATCTCTCCAGGACAACGCGCCGAGCGCGCCACCTACCGGGTCGAGCAGGAAAGAAGCGTAAGGATCACCACGTTGATCGACACCCGCAATCGCGTCGATTGGAAAACACAGGGTCCCCATACAGCTTTGTACTTCCTTTTGCAGCACTTTATCGGTGGAGCAATAAAGCATGTGCGAGATAACCATTCCCGCAAGACCGATGGTTTGTAACAGTACCGTCGGTGGTGCCGAAATCACACCGGCCGGAAATTTGGCGCAGGTCAGTGTGCCCGGTGTTGGTTTGAATTCCATGTGACGGTACGCGCCCTCGATGACAAACATCTGGTCAAATAGCATTTGTGCGGAAATCATGGAGGCAATGGCACCTTTCCAGGCGACCGAGGCACAGTTTATCGAGCCTATTTGGGGGGCGGTACCCTCATTGTCGAAGATCAGCTTGTTGCCCTTTTTGGTCAGACGCAGGACATTACGATACACGTGCCGGTCGCCTTCACGTGCCAACTCTACCCAGGTTTCCTCTGCCCAGGTCCCGTCCGGAATCGTGTCCAGTCGCTTGAGAAAGGCCGTTTCGGAGTTGTCCTGTAGTCTTTTCATGACGCCCTTGACTACCTCGGGTCCGTATTTTTCGATCAATTGCTGCATCCGTTCACGTGCGACGTTGCAGGCAGTGATCTGCGCGCGTAAATCCAGTGCGACGAGGTCGGGCATCCGTGAGCGTCGGGTGTACTCTTCCTCAATATCCTTGCGCAGCTTGCCTTGTTCTACAATCCTTATGGGTGGAATACAGCCAGCCTCCCAGAAAACATCCCTGGAAATAGGGTTGAAGGCGCCGGGGGTCGTGCCACCCAGATCCCACTGGTGCAGGGTATTGGCAAACCAGCAGAACAGTTCTCCGTTCCAGAACAGCGGTGCATATATGCAGACATCGGCCTGGTGAATGGCACCGATCCATGGATCATTGGTCAGAAAAATATCTCCATCCCTGATCCCGGGGTTTTCCGAGCGGTGTTCAAGGGTCCACTTGACTGCTGAGCTGCTGGCGGATGAAAGGTATTGCAGGAACGGTCCAAAAAAACGAAATCGCCGCTTTCATCAAGCAGGCAGGGGTTG
>CAYZLS010000103.1:0-6646 GCA_964479355.1 uncultured Wenzhouxiangellaceae bacterium
TTGATATTGAAAGCCTGCCTTCGGGGATCAATTTTCTTGGTTTTAGCAGGTGCGCTGGCTTTTCAATTACCAATCGCGACGGCGCAGGAAGCCGATGAGGAAGAATTTGTCATTGAAGAAGTTATTGTGACGGCGCGAAAACGTGAAGAACGGCTGCAGGACGTGCCGCTTTCCGTCAGTGTGTTTAATGCGGCTGATCTTGAGGCCCGTTCCGCGAACAGTCTGAGTGATCTGGCCAATTTCACACCGAACCTGGGCTTCATGAACGCCCGCGAAGGTAGCTCCATTCGCATCCGTGGTGTGGGCCAGTCGGATGCCTCAATGTTCTTTGATCCTGGCGTTGCCATTTATGTCGATGGCGTTTACCTGGCGCGGATGCGGGGGGTTGACCTTGATTTACTGGACCTGGAACGCGTAGAGGTTTTACGTGGACCGATTGAACTCGCAGTTCAGGAGCGGCCGGTCGGGTAATGGGATGGTGATAGGTCGCAGCTTGAAAGCAGTCGTTCACAAGATGTAAATTTCAATATCCTGATAGACCGGTTGAATCCGCAGCCGAGAATGTGCTGAACCCACAATTATATTTAATCAAATATAAATAAAACAACTAGATAGGTATGCATGAAAACGAATTTAATATCCGATGGTCGTAGGTTCGATTCCTACACGGCCCCTGTTAGTTGACGGGTTGGTTTTCAGTCTATCTAATTGAAACACCCGCGATATACGGGTGCAACATCACTACAGCAATGAAAACTACCAGACTGATGGCAAACCCTATGATCTCCCTTACCCAGCCTGGTACAGGCGGCTTAACCCATTCACCTTCTTTGCGGTTGATGAAGATAATTTCTAAAATCGCCCAGAGACCAATGCCTCCGAATAATAATACCGAACGACTATCACCATTTAGTACCAGATGAGCAAAAGCCCAAACGACGACGCCTATCAGTTGTGGATGGCGAATAAACAGCTTGATACGGGTTGGGTAATTAGAAGCGCCAATTAGGATAAATGCAACCAGGACCAAAAGCATTGCGACAGGCTTGGTAAATTCGGGAAGTTGATAGAGGTATGAAGGTATTGCACTGCGCCAGCCAAATACGATTAGAGCCAACGAGGTAAACATCAGCACTGTAAACATAAGTTTGTATGCATTTTTACCCAACTGGGTGACCACTTTCTGCTTTAGTGGCGCTGCCAGTGAAGGGATAAAATGAACCAGAGACCAAATAAGCAAACCTGTTACCAGTAATCCCATCATTCAGCTCCTTTTTCGATTATTCAACAGAGTACTATAGCAATATGATCAGACAATGTAATGAGATTGACTTTGCAGCGATCTATGAAATTATCAATGATGCCACAGAAGCATATCGCAGTGTAATTCCTGCCGATCGATGGCAGGACCCCTATATGAGCAAGGATGAGTTATCACATGAAATCGGGGGCGGTGTTATTTTCTGGGGCGCGGAGCGGAATGGTCAACTTGCTGGGGTAATGGGTATTCAGGATAAAGGGGATGTCACACTTATTCGTCACGCATATGTCCGTACCGGGATTCAAAAACAGGGAGTTGGAACCCTTCTTTTACATCATTTTGAGAGCATTACCGATAAACCTATATTGATCGGAACCTGGGCAGATGCAAAATGGGCTGTGTCTTTCTACCAGAAGAATGGATATGAACGCGTCACTATAAAAGAAAAAAACATGCTTCTGAAAAAGTATTGGACGATACCTGACAGGCAGATTGAAACATCTGTAGTCCTGGCTGACTCCAAGTACAAAACAGCCAAGAAGAAGACCTATTGATGATATAATTCACTGCTTGTGCGGACTCCGGCTGAAAGCAAATGTTCCACTGGCCTCAAGAGTCCTGACAAATCCCGGTGCCGGAAGCTCAATCCGGGCATCAAACCGTCGGGACAAGCCATCCATCACCCTGTCCTTTACGAAATTCTCTGCCTGTATTGCAACCACCGTAAAGGGTGCACCCACCAGGCCCGATTGCTCGAGTAGAGCCTGGTAACTGCCTTGGTAGTGATTCACCGGAGCCGGTTGTGGCGTTCCTCCGCCAAATGAAAGAAAAAAGTTGACCAGCAGATCAGGCTTTACAGTGAGACTCAGTGTAATGGTTAACTCCGGTGCAAATGCCTGACCGGCGATGCGCACCACATCGCTTTGGTAGCCATCCACCTTGAAGCTACCGTTTTTTGGACCTGCAATCCTGCAGGAACTACCGACTCCACCGCTTTTTTCTGCGACAATCATGCATTCACTTCGTGGGATGACTTCGATCCCCCCATCCCCGGTAACCTTGTCACCGTGGATTGAAAAACCACCGTGGAGATAAATCTCGATATTCTCCACGACGGGTGTCGCACATGGCATGGTGCAGGAGGACGAGATTGATTCCGTCACTGCCAGCCTGGTGAAAAACCGGTATGGGTATGAATCTTCACCAGTCGCCAACGCGGCGCATGGCGCTACAGCCAAAAGTATTAACAGCATATATTGTGCAATCAGGAGATAGCTGCTGATGTTGGGACGGCTCATATCTGTTTCCTTTTCAGAGCCCGGTATCCATCTCCAGCAATACCCCCGGGGCAATGTGGATGTCGCTGGCGACCGGCAGCGGCTCACTCATCCCACCCAGGTACATATTGAGCTGATAGTCACCGGATGGAACGCCGTAAACCTGCCACAGGGGATAATCACCATTGCTGGCAATGTTTATCTTCATCGGCCCCCAACTGGCGTCACTGGAGATAAGTTCAAAACCGATCATACCTGGTTGCAACGCCTTGTCCGCCAGCAGGTACCTTCACTTCGTTCACCAACAAGATAGGTGTTTCAAGTGTTCGGTACAGGTAGGAGCGTTTGTAGTGAACCGAGAATTGGTACGTGCCGGGCGGTAGCGGCTTAGGCTTAAAGAGGTAGTAATCGTTATCTTTATTCGGAATACTGAGCTGGAAATCGGGATTATCCCTGGTCGTAATTATCACTGCACCGGCTGCCATTTTTCGGAGTTCATCCGAGATATTCACCGTCATGAGTCCCAGTGACACCTGTGTTGTCTCTCCACCCTTTACAGTCCAGGTACCAAACGACACTTTCGAATCCGGGGCGTAATTGACATTGGCAAAACCAGCGATGAGTTCGTAGTCACCCGCCAGCAGCGGGTGCAGGGAATCGGCCACGGGGCCCTTGATAGTTTTAACAGGTTTGTTGTCGCTGGTCCGAACGAGTTGGAGTTCGTTGAGGCTGACCAGGCCTTTCCGGGGGATGGTGATCTACAGTTTTCCCAATCCAGTGGCTGCTTTTTTAGTCGTCGTTTTGGCTTGCTCAACCTGTTGTTCAATACTTTCCTGCACCTGTTCGAACGAGTTCAACAAGGCGGCCGCGTCCTCGGCTGGGTAATAGGTCCCGCCACCGGCCTCCGCCAGGCAGCTTAGCTCTTGTTGTTGCAGATCATTAACACCAAAACCAACAACGTGAAGGATAAATTTAATACCACTGTCGCGCATCTGTTGCACAGCGCCACAAGGATCATCATTGCAGGTTTCTTCACCGTCACTGATCAACAAGCAAAAGTTTTTTCCATTTGACGATCAAGTTTGTGTTTACTTGGTATCGCCTGGCTAACTCGCTCAAGGTTTCATCGCCCTTGATCGCTGCCAGAGCCACTTTGGCTTTGAAGTCTGGTGAATGGGTTCTGCGTTTTCTACTCATTTTCTGCTCCCCATTTGTTGAGATTATAAAACAGAAAATAACTCCTTATTTCTGGCTTTGACCTGTCCTATGGATGGGGTACAGTTATCTGTGGGATTTGCCAGGCTAATTTTAACGGTTGATTGTTTTTTGAAGTCTTTCGACGTTGTTAAGAAGCACGCTACGATATAAACGAAAAATAGTGCCCCAATTAATAATTTCTCACGTCTCTACAGTGCGCTTAAAGATAAGAGTTTAATTTTCTAATAGTATTATGAAACACCTGTATCCCGTCATTGATGCCAGCTGCCTGAATATTGATCAACATTCGTTCGAGGATTGCCACATCTCCAATTCTGAGAAGACTTTTGGGGCAGTTATCCTTTAAGGGTCTAATCCTTGATCCCACGCCCGCAGCCGGTGAGAATTAGCATCTTCTTGCCAGGTGGGCTTGCCACCACTGCATAGAGGTTAAACCTACACCGGCATTGTTACCTGTCACTGATTCGCGCTAGAATACCATCACATTCCCACCGGGAATGCCTGAGGGGCGGCTACCAGGCCTGAGATGAACCCTTTGAACCTGATCCGGATCATACTGGCGTAGGGATAGGGCGCGTATTGTTCAATTTCTCCACCTTCCGGGTCTCTTTAACCACCATGTTAAGGAGGCTTTTATGTTAACCAGAGTCTTTACTGTGTTGTTGGCCGTGACCGGTCTGCTACCTGTGGCTGCGTTTGGGCAGCAAGAAAGTAACCACGAACTGGAAGAAGTCATCGTTACGGCGCGTTTCCGGGATGCGGAATTACTCAAAACCTCCGGCAGTATTTCGGTGGTGCAACCCGCCACGCTGTTTGACCGCGGCGCCCGGCACCTCGAAGATATTCTCAACGTTTTGCCCAATGTAAATTTTTCCTCTGGGGCATCTAGGGCACGCTTTATCCAGGTGCGCGGGGTGGGCGACCTGGAGCAGTTTGTCGATCCGAAATACTTTCCATCGGTTGGTGTCACTATTGATGAGGTAGACATGAACGGCTTTGCATCTGCTGCAGTGATGATGGATATCCAGCAAATCGAGCTGTTGCGAGGCCCGCAGGGCACCCGCTTTGGTACCAATGCTTTAGCCGGCATGGTCAATATCCGCTCCAATAATCCCACTGATAAACTCGCCGGTTACGCCCAGGTGGGCCAGGGAAATTTCGACAGTAGGAATGTCGAAGTGGCGCTGAGTGGCCCCCTGAGCGAAAGTTTGCTGGCTCGAGTGGCTGTACGTCAAAACTTGAGCGACGGTTTTATCCATAATGACTACCTCGATCGCGACGACAGCAATGACCGTGACGAATTCAGCTTGCGGGGCAAGCTGCGGTGGCAAGCAGAAGGTGACAATTACGCTGATTTAAGTGTGGTGCTGGTTGATATTGATAACGGTTATGATGCTTTTTCGCTGGATAATAACCGCAGTACGCTGTCGGATGAACCCGGCTACGACCGGCAACAATCGGTCTCGATCACGGGCAAAAGTTATTGGCGGATCAACACCAGCACTGTTCTGGCGACTATCCTGAGCTGGTCGGATGTCGATAGCCAATTTGCTTATGACGAAGACTGGTCAAACCCGGATATCTGTAATGGTTTTAACGCTTGCTTCCCCTTCTCCAATATCGACCAGCAAGACCGCAGCCGTAACAATGTAAGCATTGACAGCCACTTGATGTCGACAGACGGCGGACGTTTGAACTGGGTGGCTGGCTTGTATGCCCAACAACGCAAAGAAAACTTCACCCGGCAGTACTTTGGCCGTTTCGATAGTGATTATGAAACCCGCCGCTACGCCATCTATGGCCAGCTTGAATCTGACCTGTCACCCGGCTGGCGAATGATCGCCGGGCTACGCTTTGAGTCTTTTGCAGATGACTACAACGATACCAATGGTCTGATCAGTGTAACCGATACCAGCTATTCTACCGGTGAGCTGACCTTACAGCACCTGCTGGATGATGGCACCCTGCTCTACGGCACGGTTGCACGGGGTGTAAAACCCGGCGGCATCAATACCGAGGCCAACTCTGTGTTTGCCTTCATGGACCCAAAATTCCAGGCCTTCATGCAGGACCGCTTGCAATTTGGCAGCGAACTCCTGCTCAACCTGGAACTCGGCATCAAAGGCCGCTACCTGGATGACCGGATGACCCTAAGAGCCTCCGCGTTTTACATGGATCGGCAAGATGCGCAACTGGAAGCATGGATCTGGGATGATGTGAATTTTTTCTGGGTGGGTTACCTTGACAGTGTACCTAGTGGCAGTAACTACGGTGTGGAGTTGGAACTGGATTTTCGGGCCTCCGACCGCCTTGGCTTGTTTGCCGGGATCGGTTGGCTTAAAACCAACATCGATGAAATCACCGTAGTTGATCTGGGTGCGCCGGGCCAGGCAACCCAATCGGTCATCACGGTAGTCAAGGATCGGGACCAGGCCAAAGCGCCGGAATGGCAATACAATATTGGTACCCGCGTGGAGTTGAGCGACCGGGCCAGTGCACGACTCGAACTTGAGGGGCGCAGTGACAGCTTTTACGGTTATTACCACAATCAGAAAATCGAAGCCTATACCCTGCTCAATGCCAGCTTGAGCTATCGACTGGGTGCGGTTACCATCCGCGCGTGGGTCCGCAATCTGACTAACAAGGACTATGCCGTACATGGTTTGTTCTTTGGCAATGACCCGCGCAAAGGCTATGTCAATGGGGTCTTTCGCCAGTTGGGTGAGCCACGTGTTTACGGTGTGGATGTCAGATACGAGCTTAATTAGACACTTGATAGATCAATGGGCAACTGGCTGGAAACCCTGCTTACAAGCGTACAAATAATGTCGCTATGGGAATTGACGGCTGTCGTATCTGCCATCGCCTACCTGCTACTCGCTATCAGGGA
>CAYZLS010000104.1:0-6320 GCA_964479355.1 uncultured Wenzhouxiangellaceae bacterium
ACCATGCACTGAACTCATTATTGCTTCAGACTCATTTCATATTGGAAAAGACTGACCCGACCCATAAAGACGAATATCGGGTACAATACTACAGCTAAACGAGCGTGCTGGTAGCAGGTCATTTTTGGTGATGGTTCCGGCACTTAAACCTATCTTTGAAGAGTTCTGAATGAAACCAGCTGTACGCGTTGCAATCACTGGTGCTGCCGGGCAAATCGGTTATCAATTGTGCTTCAGAATTGCCGCTGGTGACATGCTCGGCCCCGACCAGCCTGTGATCTTGCAGTTACTCGAAATCACTCCGGCTCTGGGCGCGCTTGAAGGTGTGGTGATGGAGTTGCACGATGCCGCATTCCCATTGTTACAGGGCGTTGTGTTTACTGATGATGCCAATACCGCATTTACGGCGACTGATTACGCCTTGCTGATAGGAGCCAGACCACGGGGCCCAGGTATGGAGCGTGCTGACCTGTTGTCTGCCAACGGTAAGATCTTCGGCCCGCAGGGAGCTGCAATGAATGCGCATTCTAGCCGCACTATCAAGGTGCTCGTAGTTGGTAACCCTGCCAATACCAACGCTTTGATTGCCCGTTCCAGTGCGCCGGACCTGGATCAGCGCAATTTTACTGCTATGACCCGTCTGGACCACAACCGTGCAATGGCGCAACTGGCGGAGAAATCCGGAATTCACCATAGCTTGGTGCACAAAATGCTGATTTGGGGTAATCATTCATCTACCCAGTATCCTGATATCAGTTATGCCGATATCGATGGTCAAATGGCCACAGGGCTGATCGCAAAAGATTGGTACCGGGAGGTATTTATTCCTACCGTGCAACAGCGTGGTGCCGCGATTATCAAGGCGCGTGGTGCATCGAGTGCCGCATCGGCTGCCGCTGCTGCGATTGATCATATGCGCAGTTGGGCGCTGGGTACTGTTGAAGGTGACTGGGTTTCCATGGCCGTTCCCTCTGATGGCAGCTACGGCATTGAACCCGGAGTTATTTACTCTTTCCCCTGTGTTTGCAGTAATGGCAATTATCAAATCGTGCAAGGCCTGGAAATTGATGCCTTCAGCCGTGGTTGTATTGATGCCTCAGAGGCAGAGCTGCGTGAGGAAAGGCTCGCAGTGGAAGATTTGCTGGCTTGACGGAAAAGAATTTTGCTTGAATCTCCAGGAAAAAAATTTCGCCAGGCGGTAGCTGAGAACCAACCGCTGCAGGTGGTTGGCACCATCAACGCTTTTACCGCGCGAATGGCTAGGAATCTCGACCATCAAGCCATCTATCTTTCTGGTGGTGGGGTGGCGGCCAATTCACTCGGCATACCGGATCTTGGTATCAGCACCCTGGAAGATGTGTTGATCGATGCACGGCGCATCACGGATGTTTGTGACTTGCCATTGCTGGTGGATATCGATACCGGCTTTGGCGGTGCATTTAACATCGCTCGCACCGTCCGGGCGATGATCAAGGCCGGGGTTGCTGCCATTCATATGGAAGACCAGGTTGCGGCCAAGCGTTGCGGGCATCGTCCCGGCAAGGCGATTGTCAGCAAAGCCGAGATGGTGGACCGCATTAAAGCAGCCGTTGACGCACGCACCGATGCAGGCTTTGTCATCATGGCGCGTACCGATGCATTGGCCGTTGAAGGCCTGGACAGCGCAGTTGAGCGTGCGATTGCCTGTGTTGAGGCGGGCGCCGACATGATTTTCCCGGAAGCCATCAAGACGCTTGAGCAATACAGCGAATTCAAGCGGGCTGTAGGTGTGCCGATACTGGCAAACATCACTGAATTCGGGCATACACCGCTGTTTACGACACCTGAATTGGGTGCGGCGGGTGTGGACATTGTCTTGTATTGTTGTTCAGCCTACCGGGCCATGAACAAGGCCGCCTATGACACCTATGCTGCTATTAAACAACAGGGCCATCAGCAAGACATGCTGGAGCGCATGCAAACCCGGGAAGAGCTTTATCGACACCTAGGATATCACGATTACGAATGCAAGCTGGACGAATTGTTTAGGAACGGAAAAGACGCGGAGAATTGAACCATGAGTAGTAAAAATACAGGTGCGGGATTGCGCGGCCAGTCAGCAGGCCAGACGGCAGTTTGTACAGTCGGTGCCGAAGGTAACAGCCTACGTTACCGTGGCTATAATGTGGTTGACCTAGCCGCCCAGTCAACATTTTATGAAACGGCGCACCTTGTTCTGAAAGGCCACTTACCCACCACCGTTGAGCTGAATGCCTGGCAGGCAAAATTAAAAGGGTTACGGGATCTGCCGCTCGCGTTACGTGAGGTCCTGGAGCGAATTCCCGCGACGGCCCACCCCATGGATGTCATGCGCACAGCATGCTCATTTCTCGGCAATATCGAGCCAGAGGGTGATTTTTCCAACCAGGATGAAGTTGCGGATCGCCTGCTGGCGGCTTTGCCTTCCACTATCGTTTACTGGTATCGCTACAGTCATGATGGTGTTCGGATTGAAACGGCAACAGACGATGACACCATCGGTAGACATTTCCTGCATATGCTGCATGGTGCAGTGCCTGACGATCTGCCGGCCCGGGTCATGGATGTGTCGCTGATTCTTTACGCCGAGCACGAATTCAACGCATCGACATTTACGGCCCGGGTGTGCGCATCTACCCTGTCAGATTTGCACTCCTGTGTAACTGCAGCCATCGGCTCATTGCGTGGGCCTTTACATGGCGGAGCCAACGAAGCAGCCATGGCCATGATCGAGCAATATACCAGCGTTGATGAGGCTATCACGGATGTTCAGCGGAAACTGGCTGCAAAAGAGCTGATCATGGGTTTTGGCCACGCAGTTTATAAAGTGCGTGATCCACGCAATGCGATTATTAAAGACTGGTCAGAAAAATTATCTGCTCAGGTTGAAAATTCAGTTCTTTTTGAAGTGTCTGCGGCCGTTGAACAGGTCATGAAGGACAGCAAGAATATGTTTGCAAATGCTGATTTTTTCCACGCCAGCGCTTACCATTTTATGGGTATACCGACCAAATTGTTTACCCCGATTTTTGTCATGTCACGGATTACGGGCTGGGCCGCGCATTGCTTTGAGCAGCGGGCTGATAATCGCATCATACGTCCGGGAGCAGAGTACATTGGTCATGCTGACCGGGAATATGTGCCGCTGGACGCGCGCTAAATGTCGAGCATCGGAATCCGCAGCACAGACCGTCCTGAGCCTGACCCGGTCATACAGGATATTGCAGAATATGTCTGCGATGGCGTAATCAACAGCGAGCTGGCTTTCTCCACCGCACATTATTGTCTGTTGGACAGTCTGGCCTGTGCCATGCTGGCCATGCAATTCCCTGATTGCAGACGCTTACTCGGCCCGATCGTGCCAGGTGCTACATTGACAGGAGGGGCCCGGGTCCCCGGTACCAGCCATGAACTGGACCCGGCACAGGCCGCATTTAACCTGGGTGCTTTGATTCGCTATCTGGATTTTAATGACACTTGGCTGGCGGCCGAATGGGGTCATCCGTCGGACAACCTGGGCGCCATTTTGTCGGTGGCAGATTATGTGTCGCGGCTTCGATTGCAGTCGGGCCAGTCGCCGTTAAACATCTGTGATGTTTTGACTGCGATGATCCAGGCTCATGAAATTCAGGGCGTACTGGCACTGGAGAACAGTTACAACAAAGTTGGCCTCGACCATGTTTTGCTAGTCAGGGTTGCATCCACAGCTGTTGTGACCCGGATGCTGGGGGGTAGCAAAGAGCAGGTGATCAATGCGCTCTCTAATGCATGGATCGACGGGGGTGCATTACGTACCTATCGACATGCACCCAATACGGGTTCGAGAAAAAGCTGGGCAGCAGGTGACGCCTGCCGCAGGGCGGTAACGCTGGCATTAATGGCCGTGGGTGGTGAGATGGGTTATCCATCGGCCCTGAGCGCGGAAGTTTGGGGTTACTACGCTGTATTGTTTGACGGTCAGCCGTTTAAGTTACAACGCGCTTATGGTAGTTACGTGATGGAAAATATCCTGTTCAAGATCTCTTTCCCGGCTGAATTCCACGCCCAGACAGCGGTCGAGTGTGCCATGCAGTTACACTCGCAAGTTAAGGACAGGCTTGCTAAGATCGCCAGGATCGTCATAGAAACCCAGGAAGCAGGTGTCAAAATCATCGACAAGGTCGGCCCGCTGGCCAACTACGCCGATCGTGACCACTGTATTCAATACATGGTTGCCGTGCCCTTGATTACGGGACAGTTAAACGCTCAGTCTTATGCGGATGAGGTGGCTACAGACCCGCGTATTGACAGTTTGCGCGATTTGATGGAAGTAACTGAAAATAGAAAGTTTACCCGGGATTATTTTGACCCTGATAAACGCGGTATCGGTAATGCGGTGCAGGTGTTTTTCAATGACGGTTCAGCCACTGAACGCATTGAAATCAGCTACCCGATTGGGCACCGGAGGCGTCGCGAGGAAGGCATTCCGGCGTTGCTGAAGAAATTTGAACAGGCGGTAGCTGATCATTTTCCGACAGAGCAGGCGAAAGTTATCGGCAATGCGGTTGCGGAGCCAATGACATTGCAAGCCATGTCAGTTTCCGATTTCGTTGGGCACTGGGTGCAAAATGCGAGCTGAACCCAGCGGTCTGCCAGCTGGGTTTATCAACTTACGGGCTAGCGCTTCTTGGGTTAACGCTTCATAAAATTGAAGAATTCGATGTTGGTTTTGGTTGCCTTCAATTTATCCAGCATGAATTCAATTGCCTGGATTTCATCCATCGGATGCAATAGTTTGCGCAGGATCCAGACCTTCTGTAACTGCAGCTGATCTATCATCAGTTCTTCACGCCGGGTGCCGGAGCGATTGATGTCAATGGCCGGGTAGACTCGTTTTTCTGCGATTCTGCGGGCCAGATGAATTTCCATGTTGCCGGTGCCTTTGAATTCCTCGTAGATTACTTCATCCATTTTGGAGCCGGTTTCCACCAGTGCCGTGGCGATAATGGTCAGCGAGCCACCTTCAGAGACACATCGGGCTGCGCCGAAGAACCGTTTTGGCCGTTGCAGCGCATTAGCGTCAACACCACCGGTCAAAACCTTGCCTGATGATGGCGCAACCGTGTTGTATGCGCGTGCCAGACGGGTGATTGAATCCAGCAGGATGACAACATCGTGTTTGTGCTCGACCAGGCGTTTGGCTCTCTCGATCACCATTTCCGCAACCTGTACGTGGCGCGAGGCGGGTTCGTCAAAGGTGCTGGAAACCACCTCAGCATCCACCGAGCGTTTCATCTCGGTCACTTCCTCAGGGCGTTCATCGACCAGCAGGATGATCATTTTGCAATCTTTGTGGTTGGTGCGAATGCTACTTGCGATATTCTGTAACATGATCGTTTTACCGGCTTTTGGCGGTGACACCACCAGCCCGCGCTGACCGAAGCCAATGGGTGAAATCAGATCAATGATGCGTGATGTAATGTCCTCGGTACTGCCATTACCCCGTTCCAGTATTGCCTGTTTTACGGGAAATTCAGGAGTGAGATTTTCGAACAGAATTTTGCTCTTGGCCGCATCAGGCAACTCATAGTTGACCTCTTCAACTTTGAGTAATGCAAAATAGCGCTCACTGTCTTTGGGTTGGCGGATTTTGCCTGCCAGCATGTCGCCAGTGCGCAGGCTGAATCTCCTGATCTGGCTGGGAGAAACATATATATCATCCGGGCCGGCCAGGTAGGAACTATCGGCAGAGCGCAGGAAACCAAAGCCGTCTTGCAGGATTTCCAAAACGCCCAGACCATAGATGCCATCGCCATTTTTTGCGTGGGCTTTGAGAATTGAGAATATGACGTCCTGTTTGCGGGTGCGGACAACACCTTCAAGCCCCATTTCGCTGGCTATGTTTTGCAATTCCGTGATGGATTTTTGCTTTAGTTCTGAAAGGTTCATTTTGTATGCTTTTGTTGACGGGCGATTGCCCGATATTGGCTTAATATAATCAGGTTGTGGTTTAGTTCGCGTGGGTTTCCATGTATTAGAACGCGAATTGTTGTTGCTTTATCTGGCCCCAGATTCAATAAGTACCGCTGGTGGAGTCAGTGTGAGATCGGTATTCAGGTCGGGGAGAAAACCCACTATAGGTGGCGCAAAATTAGCATGTTCAGTGTGCTGCGTCCAGCAAATTAATCAATCTATGTCTTAACCCAACCGTTATTGTCCCTGTCTGGCTTGATCAGTTTCAGATGTTTTCTTCCACAAATGATGTCAGCATTCCCTTGGATACCGCGCCGACCTTAGTGGCCTGCACCTGGCCGTCTTTGAAA
>CAYZLS010000104.1:6330-6599 GCA_964479355.1 uncultured Wenzhouxiangellaceae bacterium
AATCATCATCGTTGGGATGCCGCGAATATTGTATTGCACGGGGGTATTACTGTTGCTGTCAATATCCATCTTGGCGACAGTTAGTCTACCCTCATATTCATCAGCAATTTCATTAATCAGTGGTGCAATCATTTTACAGGGGCCACACCACTCCGCCCAGTAATCGATGAGCACCGGACCATCGGCATTCAGGATTTTTTGTTCAAAGTCAC
Source organism: uncultured Wenzhouxiangellaceae bacterium (assembly GCA_964479355.1). GTDB lineage: Bacteria > Pseudomonadota > Gammaproteobacteria > Xanthomonadales > SZUA-36 > SZUA-36. The sequence goes on from CAYZLS010000104.1 coordinate 6,543, forward strand.
TATCAGTGACATGGATGATTTGCTCACTCATTATTCTCTCCTGGAATTGCTTTGCAT
>CAYZLS010000105.1:0-3961 GCA_964479355.1 uncultured Wenzhouxiangellaceae bacterium
CGTGGGTGCAGCACGCCGCGGATGTTTAAGTTTCGAGCGTGGAGTGGTAGAAACACCCGCCTTCATGCCGGTGGGAACCTACGGTACAGTCAAGGCAATGACCCCGGAAGCCGTCCGTGCCGGTGGTGCCGAAATCCTGCTGGGCAATACATTTCATCTAATGCTGAGGCCGGGTGTTGCAGTTATCAAGGCACATGGCAGCTTGCATGATTTTATGCATTGGCAAAGACCCATCCTGACCGACTCTGGTGGTTTCCAGGTCTGGAGTCTGGCACAGCGCCGCAAAATAACTGAGCAAGGTGTAACGTTTGCTTCACCTGTGGACGGGGCACGTGTGTTTCTGGGTCCGGAAGAATCCATGGCGGTGCAAGCAGCACTAGGCTCGGATATCGTTATGTGTTTTGATGAATGTACGGCCTATCCGGTAACCCAAAAGCAGGCTTGTGAGTCTATGGAATTGTCCATGCGCTGGGCGGCCCGGTGCCGACAGTCGCACGGTAACAGTACGGCCGCATTATTCGGTATTGTGCAGGGTGGCAACTACGCGGAATTACGGCAGCGCTCCGCACAATGTTTGCTTGAGTTGGGCTTCGATGGCTACGCCATTGGTGGGCTTGCCGTGGGCGAAACCGAACTTGAGCGGCAAGCGGTACTGAAGTATACGCTGGCGGAGTTGCCGGCCGACAAGCCGCGCTACCTGATGGGAGTGGGGCGGCCACAGGACATTATTGCGGCTGTGTTACAGGGTGTAGACATGTTTGATTGCGTGTTGCCGACCCGCAATGCCCGTAACGGCTATCTTTTTACCCGCCGGGGGGTGCTCAAAATTCGCAATGCGCGCTTTGAGTCAGACACCCGGCCCATTGATGAAGCCTGTGATTGTTATACCTGCGGGAATTATTCACGTGCCTACCTGAAGCACCTGGACAAGAGCAAAGAGATGCTTGGCCCCCAGCTTATGACGATTCATAACCTGCATTTTTATCAGCAACTGATGGCGGGTTTGAGGACAGCCATTGAAGCGGGTGGCTTGAGTGACTTTACCTCACAGTTCCTGACTACCTACGCCACCGGCATCGATTAAGGCCCGGCCGACAAATTACCTGGCCCAAACACGCAATAAATACACATAAACCAGCGGTTTTCTGTAGCTGTATGGCATATAATTGCCCGCTTGAAGTCGGCTTGCTGATTGAAAAACAATACAGCAACCCCACCTGTGCAATATCTACACAAGATCACCTGAGATAAGCCGAGAGAGTAAATATGGACTTCTTTATTGCCAATGCCTACGCCCAAGATGCTGCTTCAAGCGGTGGCCTGCTGAGTTTTCTTCCACTGATCGTAATTTTTGCAGTGTTTTATTTTATGTTAATTCGCCCCCAGATGAAACGTACCAAGGAACACCGTCAGTTGGTTGCCCAACTCGGCAAGGGTGATGAAGTGGTTACCAATGGTGGTTTGTTAGGTCGTATCACCGAGGTGTCTGATTCTTTCATCACCCTGGAACTGGCAGAAAATTTACAGGTAAAATTGCAACGTCAGGCGGTCGCCAATGTCATGCCAAAAGGCACGATCAAGTCGGCTTGATCTGCTGTATCAACAAGCTCATTTTCGAGACTGATTCATGAACCAGTATCCCGCCTGGAAGTACCTGTTAATCCTTATCATCATCATGATAGGGGTGGTTTATGCACTGCCCAACCTCTACGGTGAAGACCCCGCTATACAGGTAACATCAGCACGTGGCTTTGCGTTGCCGGCTGAGCTGCTCACCAATATTGATGATGCTTTGCTGGTTGAGAACATTCACAGCCAAAGCCGTGAGCAACAGGGTAATCACTTGTTGTATCGTTTTGCCAATACCGAAGATCAACTCAATGCAGCCGGTGTATTACAGAGGTCACTGAGTGATCAGTATGTAGTTGCGCTTAACCTGGCGCATGCAACACCCGATGGCTTACGTGCTATTGGTGGCAAGCCCATGACCCTGGGTCTTGATTTGCAAGGCGGTGTACATTTCCTGATGCAGGTTGATATGGATACCGCTCGCGGTCAGCAACTGGACCGGTTCGTTGATGATATCCGGGCAGTCCTGCGCTCAGAAAGTATCCGCTACGTTTCCGTGCGTCGTGAAGGCAATGGACTGTTGGCCATGTTACGTTCAGTTGAAGACCGGGATCGGACCATGCAACTGCTGCGCACCGATCAAAGCCTGCAAGGCCTCAACACTAAAGAACTGCCGTCTGGGGATGCTTTCGGTATTTCCGCCACAGTGCAGGAACAGCAATTGCTGGCACTGCAACAAACAGCACTGAAACAGAACATCACGACCCTACGCAACCGAGTCAACGAACTGGGAGTGGCGGAACCGGTCATCCAGCAACAGGGCGCTGATCGTGTGGTCGTGCAATTACCCGGCGTCCAGGACACGGTTGCCGCGAAGAAAATCATCGGTGCAACGGCCACCCTAGAATATCGGGCTGTGGATGAAAGCAATGATGCGTTCACAGCCGCCCAGACCGGTCGCATTCCACCAGAATCCCGATTGTACAGCGATGAAAACGGCAGGCCGGTTCTACTTAAAAAACGCCTGATTGTTTCCGGTGATCAATTAATCGGCGCCTCGGCGTCCTTTGATCAGCAAACCGGGCAGCCTTCTGTCAGCGTTACGCTTGATGGGGTCGGTGCCAAGCGTATGCTTGATTTCACCCGCAATAATGTCGGCAATCGGATGGCGGTGGTGTATATCGAGCAAAAATCCGGTGGGCGTAAAATCGAAGATGTCATCAGTGTCGCGGTGGTGCGTGAACCATTCGGCAAGCGTTTTCAGACCACGGGTATTGGTTCCATCACCCAGGCTTCCCAGCTTGCTTTGCTGCTCAGGGCGGGTGCGCTGGCGGCTCCGATGGAAATAGTCGAGGAACGCACTGTCGGACCCAGCTTGGGTGCCGATAACGTTGCCCAGGGGTTTAAAGCTGTGGTCATTGGATTCATCCTGGTGCTGTTATTTATGGTGATTTACTACCGGGTTTTTGGTTTGGTTGCTAATCTTGCTCTATTTGCCAACCTAGTGCTGCTGGTTTCTTTACTATCCATGCTGGGCGCGACCCTGACCATGCCGGGCATTGCCGGTATCGTGCTGACCATCGGTATGGCAGTGGATGCAAATGTATTGATTTTTGAGCGAATCCGTGAAGAATTACGCAACGGCAATACACCGCAGGCCAGTATTCGCGCTGGTTATGGAAAAGCCTTTTCGACCATTGCTGACGCTAACATCACGACCTTGATTGCAGCCTTTGTTTTATTCCTGTTCGGTACCGGTCCGGTCAAGGGTTTCGCGGTCACGCTGTCGCTGGGCATTATGACTTCAATGTTTACTGCGATCATGGGGACACGGGCGGTGGTAAACCTGATATACGGTGGCAAGAAACGTGTCCGCAAGCTGGCTATTTGATCGCGCACCAGAGAATCTGAAATGAAATTTCTTAACCATAAAACCCAAATTGACTTCATGAGTCGGCGACAGGTGGCGTTGATTTTTTCGGCTATTCTCATTCTTGCTGCGATCACTTCCCTAGCTGTGCGCGGCTTAAATTTTGGGCTGGATTTTACTGGTGGCACACTGATTGAAGTTGGCTACCCAGTGGCTCCGGAAATCGGTGCAGTGCGCCAAAACCTTGCTGACGGTGGTTTTGATGCTGTGGTGCAGACCTTCGGTGCCGCGACGGACATTGTGGTGCGGATACCGCCATCCGAGGAAAGCGAAAGCAGTGCGGAATTGTCCACCCGTGTGTTGGCGGCTCTGGGTGAGGGGGTTGAAGGTGAAATTGAAATGCGCAGGGTTGAGTTTGTCGGCCCGCAGGTCGGAGATGAACTAACCAATCAGGGCATCCTGGCTGTTATCTACGCTATGGTAGGTGTTTTCCTGTATGTCATGTTCCGCTTTCAGTGGCGT
>CAYZLS010000105.1:3971-6570 GCA_964479355.1 uncultured Wenzhouxiangellaceae bacterium
TTTCTCAGTCGGCGCGGTAGCGGCCTTGATGCATGACATCATCATCAGCATGGGTATTTTGTCGTTTGTACAAATTGAATTTGACCTGACCGTGGTGGCCGCTCTGCTGGCGGTTGTAGGTTATTCTCTGAATGACACCATTGTATTATTCGACCGCATCCGCGAAAACTTCCCACGCTACCGTAAACGTACGCCTGTAGAAGTGGTTAATACGTCAATCAATGAAACCCTGTCACGTACGATTATGACCTCTTTAACCACGTTGCTGGTCTTGTCGTCGTTGTTTTATTTTGGCGGGGAAATCATCCACGGCTTTGCATTTACACTGATCACTGGGGTCATGGTGGGCACCTATTCATCCATCTATGTTGCAAGTACCGCACTGCTGAGCCTGGGCGTGAGCAAATATGACCTGATGGAAGTGGAAAAAGAAGGCGCAGAACTTAACGCCCGGCCTTGATGTTTGGCTTAGACCAGCGTGGCTCGATGATCTTTAACATCGGCGTCATCAGCTTATAAGGTGCAGCCAGCACCGAATGTGATTTTTCCACGTCAGGTTGGCCTTCGAAATCAGTAACCACCCCACCGGCTTCTCGTACTAGCAGCGCACCAGCGGCAACATCCCAGGGTTTTAGTCCGATTTCAAAATAACCGTCAACGCGCCCTGCGGCGACCCAGGCCAGGTCCAGCGAAGCTGCACCGTAACGGCGAATATCTTCAACTTGCTTGAATACTTCACTGAAAATACCGGTATACATGCTCATCTTGCCGCGTTGGCGAAAAGGAAAAGCAGTGGCCAGGATGGCACTATCCAGGGACGTGCGCGCTGAAACCCGGATGCGGGTGTTGTTTAAATGTGCACCACTTCCCCGGCTTGCACTAAACATTTCATCCCGCATTGGATCGTAGATCACGCCGTGCTCGGTGCGGCCCTTGACTTGCAAGGCAATGGAAATGGCAAAATGTGGCATGCCGTGCAGGTAATTGCTGGTACCGTCAAGTGGATCAATGATCCACAGATAATCACCCTCGCCCTGTTGGCCGCCTTCTTCTCCTAAAATTGCGTGATCCGGGTGATAGCGTTTGATTTCACGTACAATCTCAGCCTCACTGGCCTTATCTACTTCGCTCACATAGTCATGTCGTGCTTTACGGGTAACGGGGATGGAAGATACTTTATGCAACTCGCGACGCATCACATTGCCTGCAATGTGTGCCGCATTGATTGCGATGTTTAATGTTGGGTGGGCCATGGCCATGCTCCGTCAAACCGTCTGCTTTGCCTTTACCGGCAATGGTGCAAAATAGCAGCATCATGGTTAGAAAGGCGACTCAGGATAACAGAAGCGAAGCACAGGTGGCAGCACGTTTATCACGTATTCGCATTGTGCTGATCAACACCACTCATCCCGGTAATATCGGCGCTGCAGCAAGAGCTATGAAAGTGATGGGACTGCAGAGCTTGCACTTGGTCACGCCAAAGACATTCCCCTGTGCTGAGGCTACCGCAATGGCATCCGGTGCTGACAGCCTTTTGCAGGCCGCGGTAGTACATCAATCACTGGACACTGCACTTGCCGGCTGCTCGTTGGTGCTGGGTACCAGTGCCCGCGTGCGCAGTTTGCCAATGCCGCAAATGGATCTGCGCACGGCCGCTAACAGTGCGTGGGCGGAGTGCGGCGGGCAAGATATAGCCATCTTGTTTGGCCGTGAGCGTTATGGACTGACCAATGCTGAAATGCAGCGTTGCCACCAGTTGGTGCATATCGACACCAATCCAGACTACGGCTCACTTAACCTTGCACAGGCAGTGCAGGTTATGGCTTATGAGTTGCGCATGACCGCATTTTCAACAAGCGGAGAAACATCGGCCGTCGTTGAGCGGATACCTGTGGATGCAGGGCAGATGGAGCTATTCTACAGCCACCTGGAGCAGACCCTGTTAGAGATTGATTTTCTGAACCCGGCCCAGCCTAGACGACTGTTGGCGCGCCTAAGGCGCTTGTTTAATCGTGCCCGTCCGGATCAAAATGAAATTAATATTCTGCGCGGTATTCTGACTGCTTCTCAACGTGCAGCAAACAAGCAGGACACCCCCTCATCCTGACTGAGGAATTATCTGCCCGGATGGATCCCATTGCCATCTACCCGGTCGACGCTGGTGTTCTGAAAACAAATATTGCTTGAAATCCAATACGTAAAGTGCTAACCCCAATATTTCACCAATAAAAAGGCAAAACCCCTATTAATCCGATATAATTCAGGTGCTTAAACAAGAATTCGGAGAGGTTTTGCCTGTGACAAACTGTACCCAAGAATCATTTCAATTTCCAGTCCTAAAAAGGCGTATTGTTGAAGCCAACTTCCAGGGTGGTGACATCACCTCAAATGGCGGTGTGTTGCTGCTCCAGCAGGTAGACCACCGCCTGGGTTTGAGTGAAGCAGTAGCGCATACCTTAGATGATCCTCGCCGTCAGGCGGGTATTGAGCATAATAATCTGAGCCTTCTACGGCAGAGAGTCTATGCACTGGCACTGGGTTATGAAGACCTCAATGACCACGAGACACTGCGTCTGGATTTGGCCATACAAACAGCGCT
>CAYZLS010000106.1:0-1441 GCA_964479355.1 uncultured Wenzhouxiangellaceae bacterium
CCTCAGGCGAGGGCTACATATGGCCGATTATCGGTTTCCCTGGTATTGCTGATATGGGTTGGGAAGACCCGTTCCGTACCGGCCAATCGTGGCAAGACAATGCAGCGATAGATATGTCCGCCGGGCACCAGATTGATGCCGATGGCCTGTATCTCCTGCAGACGTTTTCGTTCGACCGGTATGTGCTCAAGTCAATAACAGGATACAGGGAGCAGGATGAAATTCTTGCCAGTACCTACACTGGTGAAGCCTACACTTCCCTTTACGACGCAAGCAGGAACACCCTGCGAGAGCAGTTCCAGCAGGAACTCAGACTGACGAGTGAGTTCGATGGGCCATTTAACTTTGTTGCCGGTGCCGCCTACTACATCGATGACGTGGAATTCGTGGTATTTGGTAACCTGGGTTTCTTTCTGCCTCTTGCCGGTGCAGACTTTTATCGGGAGAGATTTGAAATCCAATGGACAACACAGGACAGGGAGAGCTATGCCTTCTATGTCGATGGCTCGTATGAGCTATCCGAAGCCGCAACTTTAACAGCCGGTGCGCGATACACAAAAGACAAGAAGGATTTTGTTCGACTTAACCTAGGCACGGCGGCCAACCCGGTGAGTAACTTCATCGACCTCTCCGGTTATCAGGGACCACATACAAATCCCTTGCCCGAGTCGGCTTTCGGCAATGTTCAGAAGAATTCCGAAAGTTGGAATGCGGACACCTACCGCCTGGTTTTTGATTACAGGTGGGCGGATAATCTGATGACCTATGCCAGCTTTTCAACAGGGTTTAATGCCGGCGGTTTCTCCGAGACTTGCGGTTCTGTCACGTCCTGTTCGCCTTATGCAAGTGAGAAGAACACCAACTATGAAGTAGGCATGAAGAGTGACTTTCTGGATGGTGCGATGCGGCTAAATGTGGCGGTCTTTCACACCAACTACAAAAACCTGCAAAGAGACACGGTGGTCACGATCATTGACGCAGCGGGTAATCAGTTCCAGGAAACCCAGGCAGTCAATGTCGGCGAGAGTACGGCCAGTGGCTTCGAGGTTGAACTGAACTGGTTGCCGTCAGATAACCTGCGGTTGGACTTTAACCTGGGCTTCCTTGACCACGATTATGATTCCTACGCTCCCGGTGCCGACCCGGGCCCCCTCGGGCTCCCCGGCGGGGCCAGAGCAATCGACTTCTCGGCCCTCGCACCACCATTTTCCCCGGAACTTAACTTTGGTCTGGGTCTGACCTATTTCCAGGAAATTGCCGATGGTGGAAGTCTGACTTACAACGCCAGCCTGCATTATCAGGATGAATATGAAACCAGTTCATTCCCCGCAAATGCCCAGGGTGCTGATGCCTCGGGTAATCCGATCATCATACAGAAACAATTCACCCAGGTTGAAGAACGCACCCTGGTGGATGCCTTCATCTCCTGGCAAAGCGCGAA
>CAYZLS010000106.1:1451-6530 GCA_964479355.1 uncultured Wenzhouxiangellaceae bacterium
TACGCTCTACGGAAAGAACCTGACAGACAAGGTGTGGCGGCAGTCGGCCAATCCCGTTGCGACGCTTTGGAATTTCACCCGCTTTGGCGCGCCGAGAGAACTAGGAGTTGTAGCCAGGTTCCATTTCTAGAAAACAGGCAAATAAAAAAGAGGTGGTTGGGGGCGGCCTGGCTACAGATCGGTTTTTCAGTCCGCGTGATCGGAGAACGGCAGGCTGCGAAGCTGCTTGCCGCTCAAGCTGAAAACCGCATTGGCAATGGCCGGAGCCACCAACGGCGTAGCGAGTTCCCCTGCACCTCCGGGAGCTGCGTCACTGCTTACCAGATGAACCTCGAGTTCGGCATTGAGTGCTACCTCAACTGCGACCTTGGTCAGCATCTGGCTGAACTCACTCAGGTCTTTTTCTGTTTTCATACCTTGGCCGCTTCGCGTGTAAAGGCTTCAAGTTCTTTCTTGTTCATAATCTGCTTATCCTTCCCCAATTATGGGGGCTATGATAAGCAGTTACATAGTTTTAATTACAGTCTCATCCAGTCCTGTATCTCCTATGGTACTCCAGGTGCCAGCGTCGATATCGTAAGCGATTAATGAGGTACTATCGCCGACTCCATATATCGTTTTAGTTGCAGGATCACACGCAAGACCTTCTACATCAAAACCGGGGGCTGCCAATGTTGCGGATCTCAATCCCGTGGAATAATTAATCGCGTAGAAGCCTCCATTGATTGAACCGTAAAGACTGTCATTACTTGAACAATACGCCAGCCCTTCATGCCGATTTTCAGCTTACTCTTGCGTATTTTCATCTCTGGCAGGCGTAGCTGATGTCTCCCCGAATATTGATTCCCTGACCAGAACAGGGGGCAGAGATCCAATACTCAATAGCTGGTCGTAAAACTCACTCGGCGGATCCGGTTCACCGAATTCTTTTATCCAGTCCTCGCGTATGGTCATCAGTTCCTGCATACCGATCAGGTAGCCCAATACATAGGTTGGATAAGCGATATACATGCCGACTTCGAGTTCTGCTGCATAACGTTCGAATCTCACCTTTTCAGCGAGAAAATCAACGGCCTCTTCGAAAGTCATCTGGCCGGTGTGAAGACTCACATCGAGAATAACCCTCGCCGCACGCCAGAGACGATTCCGCAACTGGGTCAGACGTACATCATCACCCTTGAGAAAACCGACTTCATACATTAATTCTTCGGTGAACAGACCCCAGCCCTCGGAGAAAATAGGTTCCCCGACGACCTTGCGCAGCAGACGCGTGTTTTCACGTGTTTTCAGCGCGTCGACGTGATGACCGGGGTAGGCTTCGTGGACTGCAATAATCGGTACCCATGCATCGTGGTGGGAACGCAGACGTTCGGTGCTTTGTTCCGGAGTCATCCAGTCTTCTATGGGGGTGAGTACCAACCGACCTTCGAGGTCAGTACCAAGTCGGTCAACCTGCTGGAAGGTGCCGAATGGTGATGAACGCCGCATGGCAGGTGGTGTATCAACCGTGATCACACGCTCACCTTCCGGCAAGGTGACTATCTGGTGCTTGATAACAAAGGCCTGGGCCTCATCGATGGACTGCTGGTAAGCAGCCTTGATACCGTCGGCAGGAGGATGCTCATCTTTGAGTTTCTCGTACACTTCGCTCCAGTGGACCCCTGGCTCGATGCGCTCACTTACTTCCTGTGCCAGTACTTCTGTGGATGCGAACGCCTGCAAACCGCGAGCCAGGATGGCTACCGCATCGGCATCCAGATGCCAGCGATGTTGCAGAATGTAGTCATAATGTTCTTTCCCGATCGCCCATGAGCCAGTTGATCGTGGTAACAAATCCTCTTGCAAAAAATGCTCGAAATCTTCGAATGCTGCTATGCCTACTTCTAATGAAGCAACGAACGCGTCCTTGCCTTCAGTAAGCAGATCCGCAAGAGCAGTGGTGTCGTTTTTCAGACTCTTGATGGTTCCTTGGGTCTTGAAGACTGTGGCCTCGGTAAAACGACGCGGCGGATTAATCAGGTTTTTTCTGGCCTCAGCGAATCGATCTGGTGTTTTTTCCAACAATGATTGCAGGGAAGCGGCCCGCTGTTCGGGCGGCTCTGTTGCCAAGGGTTCCAGCAGGCGTCCAATCTGGCCCGCCGGCAGGTAAAGGGCTGCATCGTTCTCCCAAATGCGTTTCTTCTCGGCGCTGAAAATTTCCGACTCCAAAAGGCCGGTCAAAAGGCGATGGTCAATGCGTTCTTCAAGCGTCAGACTCGCGGTATTGATGAGGCTGACTTGCTGTAACAATTGACGGTTTGACTCAATCTCCTGCAAGTGGAAATCGGTTGTAACGTCTTTCAATTTGGATCGATCACGACCGGCTGTTTTGGTCTCGGCGTAGCGCTCTATCACCTTGTCCAACTGATCCGAGGCGTTTTCTTCAATCATAGCGGGACTGTCGGCAGTGTCGGCTGAAGGTGCAGGTTCAGCCGTATCACCGGCATCCTGGCAACTGGTCAGCAGCAGAATTGCCAACATCAGGCACATGGTTGTCGGCCAGATGGAATTACGGTGGTGGGTTTTATTCTTCATGGACTGTACCGATCAAAATCGTACTCAGTTGTCTTGGTAGACGCAAACCGGTTGCTGGGAGTACCTGATAGTAGGCTACGAGTGCTTGAATGATGGATCAATAACAATATACACTCCAATCTGTTGCGTAAAACGCAACAGATTGGTATTGAGTCCAAAATAATTCATCGTCTGGAATACCCTGAAGCATGCCAAGATTTCGCGACAATCGCTTACGTTATTTGGCCGAAGCCCTGCGGGGTGGAACCATGCGGGCCGCCAGTGAGAATCTGAACGTAGCTCCGTCTTCCATCAGCAGACAGATTGCGCAACTCGAAGACGAGCTTGGTGTGCCATTGATTGAACGTAACCGAAGCCCGTTGAAATTGACTGAAGCGGGTGAAGTTGCGCTGGCCTATTACAGAGAATTCACTACCCATCGGGAGTCTTTTATTTCTCAGGTTCGTGACCTGAAAGAGCTTAAAGGCGGTACGGTAAGACTTGCTGTGAGTGAAGCACTCAGTAGTGACCTGCTTTTCGACGTGCTTAAGCGATTTATGAACCAGTATCCTGACATGCGGGTTTTTATGCGCACGGCCGGTACTGCCGATGTTGTCGACATGGTGCTTGAAGACGAAGTTCATGTTGGTCTGGCGTTTCAGCCAAAGCCCGATGCGAAAATTCGGGTGCGTGCCTCTTCCAATCAGCCGCTCAAGGTGATTGTCAGTCCGGACCATCCATTGAGTAAACGCAGTTCCCTTTCCATGGCGGATCTTGCGGGTGAGCAATTGGGTGTACCTGAAACATCGTTTCGTATTCGTCAGATTCTGAATGCTGCCGAAGCAGCCGAACACATTTTCCTGACGCCTGTGCTGGTGAGTAATTCCCTCCTGGTATTAAAGGGGTTTGCACGTTCCGGTTCCGGTATTGTTGTATTACCGGGAATTGCTGCACACAGTGAGATTTCGGCCGGCACACTGAGCGCAGTGCCATTAAGCCATCCGGTCCTGATGCAAACGAGTGCCAGCGTGATCACGCGTCTTGGGCGTCAATTGCCATTTGGCGTGGTAAAGTTGCTGCAAATCATTGAAGCCAGAATGCCATTTCTGCTCACTTCCTGAACCAAAACAAAACTTGACTCTGACCTCCCTCCCGGTAGACTGCGATTTCAGTCTATCTGCGCCGTGGCTTCAATTTCGATCAGGAAATCCGGCAGGGCAAGGCTTTGAACACCTATTAATGTGCCAGCGGCCGGTGTGACATTGCCATAGAACTCTGCAAAGGCCTGACCAAGCGGGTCGAGATAGTCCGGTTTGTAATTGACAACAAAGGTTCGCGTTCGAACCACGTCAGCCGGTGATGCACCGACCGCTGCCAGAACTTCTTTGAGATTACTCAAGGCTTGGCGTGCCTGTGTTCCAACATCACCCTGGCCAATGACATTGTGATCTTTGTCCCAGGCGACCTGTCCTGCACAATGTATGCTTACTTTGCCATTTGACTTGATGGCGTGGGAAAATCCATATTGGACACTTTTATATAAGGAGTCAGGGTTAACAGCTTCGCGCTTCATGCTGGGGTCTCCGAAAAAAATTTTGATATATGGCAACAAGCCAATGACGCCTACAAGCCAATTCTATACATGAATTCGTGACCGAGTGTCGAATCTTCTAGCCCGCATATCGCACCAAGGATCCGGAATTTAGGCTGTAGCTGGCAAAGCAGTTTGTGAATCTTCCTAGATATCATAGCCTTAGCTATAATTCGAGGAGGATTTACCGAAATGCGAAGCCAGATACGGCATAACACCGGATAGGACAAACTCTATCACACAAAAAATGACCATATTCAGCTACAATGCATTCTTTTCAATAGATAAATCTCAATTCGGTGGTCCGCCTTGGTGCAATATGCTGGCTACTCCAACCACCGGGCGGAAAAATTTTTGACCGGAATATGAGCCCATAAATTATGAACTTGATTAACAAATTATTTCGAGGCCTGCTGGGCCCGTCGGCCGTTATTGCAGCGGGCACAATGGGAGCAGGAGCGATTGCCACACTGATTCTAGCAGGCGCGTGGTTCCGTTACGATTTGCTCTGGGTCATCCTGTTCATGCTGCCCTTGTTCGTGGTTGTGGTTGATTCTTCATCGAGGATCGGCAGCATTAACCAGGGCGAAGGAATGATGACCATCGTACGCAGGCGCATCCATCCTTCAGTTGCCTGGCTACTGTTGTTGATCAATGTGCCGGTTCACTTGCTGGTGGCGATGGGGCAATTCTCCATTATGACCTCGGCTTTTTTGTCGCTGTTTGGCATGCATCCTCCGGTTGTGACTGCTCCCCAGGCTGAGATTGACCACTACCTGATGGTAGAAATCATCACTTCGATTTTGCTTGCATTCGGGGTTCTCTGGTTAATGTTGTTCAACGGCTATGACCGGATGCAAAAGGCCATGACTGTCATGCTGGTGATGAATGGCGAACTTCTGGTCGCCGAGAACGCGCGACACCGCGTCAACCGT
>CAYZLS010000107.1:0-2984 GCA_964479355.1 uncultured Wenzhouxiangellaceae bacterium
ACTTATTCGGATCTTGGGCACTTACTTAAGAGCAAGCAGGGTGAGCTGATTGCTGCCAATCTGACTCGCACGCCTGCGCGTGAACTGGAGTTTGATTTTGGCCCCGATTACGATCAGGCAGAAATGATCGTGGTGTATCGTAGCGGCAAAGCCCGCCCACATCGCATTGCTGACCTTATCGGCCTGAAACTGGCAGTGATAGCCGGCTCTAGCTATGAGGATTTATTGCAACAGGCAGTTAGTACCTATCCGGCATTGACATGGCAATCCGACACTGCCCGGGGCATAGAAGGATTGCTGCAGGCAATCTCTGATGGGCAACTGGACGCCACACTGGTGGACTCCAATATATTCAAGATCCACGGTCAGTTTTACCCCCGTCTGAAAATCGGCTTCTCATTGACGGACCAGCAACCCCAAGCTTGGGCGTTTCTGCCCGGCAATGATGATTCCCTGCTCCAACAGGCGCGATTATTTTTTAGTCTGATTCAGGGAAACGGCACACTTGCAGCCATTCAAAGCCGGTACTACGACAACGACAGCACGCTTAACCGTGTCGGCATGGTTCAATTCATGCAACAGGTACGCAAGCGACTGCCGACTTTCATGCATATATTTCAGGATGTTGCGGCCGTGCATGAGCTAGACTGGCGCTTGCTGGCCGCCATGGGGTATCAGGAATCGCATTGGGACCCGAACGCAACATCGGTTACCGGTGTACGTGGCCTCATGATGTTAACCCTACGTACAGCTAAACAACTGGGCATTAACAACCGCCTGGACCCTCAACAAAGCATTAAAGGTGGCGCACGTTATTTTGTACGCATGCACAACCGCACCCCCTCCCGGATACCAGAGCCTGACCGCACCTGGATGGCGCTTGCTGCTTATAACATGGGCTGGGGTCACTTGGAGGATGCACGTATTCTGACCCAGAAACAAGGCGGTAACCCTGACCTCTGGCAGGACGTCAATGAGCATCTGCCATTGCTAAGCCAGGAGCAATGGTACCGCCAGACCCGCAACGGTTATGCCCGTGGCTACCAGGCTGTTCAGTATGTGAGCAACATCCGCAGTTATTTCGATACACTCGTGTGGCTGGAAACCCGCGCCCACCCGGTGCTGATGGCACTACTTTAAGGAATCTGTTCTACTTCAGAAGCATTGTTTTTAGCCAAATACAGGCAATGGCCTGATTGCTTTTCAATATCCTGCAAGCGTGCCTGATGCTGGTCCAGTTCTTCTGTGCTGGCTCTTAACACCATTACCTCAGGATGCTCTGCCATTACCGTACCGTCATCGACATCCGCAGCTTTTACGCCCTCGAGCCTCAAGCCCAGGTTAACCTGCCCCCCAGTCATGGCCAGGTACACGTCCACTAGGATTTCAGCATCAAGCAAGGCACCATGCAAGCTGCGACTGCTGTTGTCTACTGCGTAACGTTTACATAAGGCATCAAGATTATTACGCTGCCCGGGATGCAGGGCCCGGGCCAGCTCCAGCGTGTCGAGCACGCCGACAACTGCAGTAATGGAAGTGAGTTCGTGACCGGCCAGTGCCAGTTCGTTATCAATAAAACCAATATCAAACGGCGCATTGTGAATAATCAGCTCTGCCCCGTCGACAAAGGCCAGCAGGTCATCAGCAATTTCAGTAAATGAGGGTTTGTCCCGCAGAAACTCAGCGGTGATGCCGTGTACCTCCAACGCGCCTTGCTCGATTTCCCTGGCAGGATTGGTATATGCGTGGAATTGGCGCCCAGTAAGTTGCCGATCCATTAATTCAAGTGCGCCGATCTCAATGATACGATGACCTTTCCTGGGATCAAGGCCAGTGGTTTCGGTATCCAGTACAACTTGCCGCATTAGTGCTCCTTCAAGGTGATAACTGCGAGTTAAGGTATGCCCCGCCTTGCCAGTTCATCGGCACGCTCATTTTCTGACACTCCCGAATGACCCTTGACCCAGAACCACGAAACATCGTGTGGCGCCAGAGCTTGTTCAAGGCGCTGCCATAAATCCACGTTTTTAACCGGTTGTTTGGAGGCTGTTCGCCAACCGCGTTTTTTCCATCCCTGCACCCATTCAGTCATACCCTTCATGACATATTTTGAGTCAGTATAAATCTTAAGCTCACAGCCCCGTTTGATACTATCGGCTCCCTGGATCACGGCCATCATTTCCATGCGATTATTGGTTGTGTCACGTTCACCACCAAATAATTCTTTGCGGTGTTGGCCGGAAATCAATAGCACGCCCCAACCGCCTGGCCCTGGATTACCACTGCAGGCCCCATCAGTGTACATGACAATTTTAGCCCGCATACTGCATCAGAGGATGACGTTTACGGGTAAAATTGATATTGCTGAGCCCGGATCGATGGTGGCCATGCAATACGACCCAGTCGGCAAAAGGCAAGCGTAGACCATGCCAAACCGCCTTAGGGGATGGTCGCGAAAACCCAGCAATACCCACCAGTAAACACTGCTTGATATCAAATGATTGAGCCTTCAAAACCTGATCAACCCTCTTTATCTTAAGTCCAGGGAAGTGGTTTTTCCGGTTTCCAAATCGGTATCGCAATCCTGTTGAGTTCAAACCACAAAGCACCACATCACCACCCGGTGCCAATACGCGCAGAGTTTCCGCCAACACTCTTTCTTGCCCATCACTGAGAAGATGATGCAAAATGACCAGATCAAACACTGCCGGTTCAAATGGCAGGGCATCAAATCGGCACCGGAGCACAGCACCGGAGGCCGAAGAATTTGAATTCAACCGAATAATCTGCACAGGGCTTACGGACTCCAGTGGTACGATTCCTGCCCACGCATGTTTGAGCACCAGAATTCGTTCGGGTCTGCGGGTAGCCAATAACGGTTGCAGCACCTGAGCAGCCAACATCTGCTGTTCGATTTGAACCGGTACGTGGTTGACGTGAATTTTGGTACTCCTTCAATGCGGTTATCAGAACTTTTAATTGAC
>CAYZLS010000107.1:2994-5120 GCA_964479355.1 uncultured Wenzhouxiangellaceae bacterium
GCAGGGCTAAGCATAAGGGGTATAAGCAGGGTTATTCAACCACCAAATTGATCAAGGTACATCCTACCCAGCCTCTAATCGCAACCGTTCAACGCCAGCCTCCGGTATACTCTTGCATCGAATAAATTAAACGATTCGCGAGGACACTATTATGGGGCACAATCCACTCAATATTTCTGCTATCAAGGCATTTCAGGATAACTATATCTGGTTGATTACCGCAGGCAGCAACACCTGTGCTGTAGTCGATCCGGGTGATGCCGATCCAGTACTAAAGGTTCTTGAAAAACACGACTTGGAACTGCGCTATATCCTGCTGACTCACCACCACGACGACCACACCGGTGGTGTGGCCCGTTTGTTGGAACGATATGAAGCCAGAGTTTTTGGTCCCGATGATGCGAGAGTACCGTTTGCACATCAGGTCTGCACCGAAGGCGATCTGATTGGCCTGCCGGATCTTGATGCCGAATTCAAGGTGCTCGAAGTACCGGCGCACACCCGCAGCCACATTGCATTTTATGCGAATAGCATCCTGTTTTGTGGCGATACGTTGTTCAGTGTGGGCTGTGGCCGTTTTTTCGAGGGCACCGCGACTGATATGCAGCAATCTTTAGATAAACTGGCGGCACTGCCTGGCAAAACCGGGATTTATTGTGCGCATGAATATACACAGTCAAATTGTGCTTTTGCGCTAGCGGTAGAGCCGCATAACACTGCACTCCAGGCCCGCGCTAAAGAGGTCACCGAACTACGCGCTACAGGTGAAATTACGCTACCTGTAAGCCTGGAAGATGAACTGTTAACCAACCCGTTTTTACGCACCCGCGAAAAAAATGTGTTGGAAACAGCCCAAAATCTTGATCCTTCAGCACTGCCAGGAAGCTCTACTATGGCAGTAATCCGCGCGTGGAAAGACCGGTTTTAAAAGGCTTTTTCACTTGACCCATGGCCAGCAAACAGCATAATAGCGAGTCATTACAAGCTTTCTGGACATACCATTGACTTCACGCTATTTCATATTATTGCTGAGCCTGCTTCTCGCCGGTTGTGCCAACACGCAAAATAACACCGGGCCTGAACCGGAGCGCGAAGTTGTCGCAACTGTGCGGCAAGACCTACTCAAAGGCTCTGGCGAATCTATTGATGAGCATTTATTCGTACCGGTGTTTGTCATACCTGACCCAGTCTCCGTACGCGTGCCTTTTGCACCGGTCAATGAACAGGCGGTTGAGTTGCCGGTACATTATGACAACGCCTGGCTGAGACTGGTCAACAGTTTTGTACTCCCTAATTGTAAGGTTCACAACTCAGCAATACAGTGGGCCAACTGGTATGCAAAGCATCCTCGATATATGGCACGGGTTATTAAACGAGCCCAGCCGTGGGTGTATTTTATTGCGGAAGAGCTGGAAAGGCGCAATCTACCGGGTGAGTTGGCATTGCTACCCATTGTGGAATCAGCCTACGACCCTTTTGCCTATTCCAACGGCCGTGCGCTAGGGACATGGCAATTCATCAGATCAACCGGAAAAAATTACGGTCTGAAACAAAACTGGTGGTATGACGGACGCCGCGATGTCTGGGCTTCAACCCATGCGGCTTTGGATTATCTCGAGAATCTGCATCAAAAGTTCGATGGCGATTGGTTGCTGGCACTGGCCGGCTACAACTCCGGTGAAAATCGGGTAGCCAAGCGCGTTAGAGGCAATCTTTCCAGGGGCCTGCCGGCAGACTTCTGGAACATTCAATTGCCCAAAGAAACAGTCGGCTATGTGCCCAAATTACTGGGCCTGACCTGTCTGTTCCAAAACCCTAGAGACTATGGCTTTGAACTGCCTTTTACATCAAATCAGCCAGTCATAGCTGTGGTTGAAATGGCATCTCAAAGTGACCTGGTACTGGTTTCACAGCTCAGTGAAGTCAGCATCGATGTGCTGTTTAGTCTTAACCCAGGTTATAACCGCTGGGCGACTTCTCCTGACGGACCCTGGCAAATTGTCCTGCCCATAGCAGCGGCTGACCGGCTGCAGCAACGCTTACCTACAGACAGTCCAGGCAGTCTGATGAAATGGGATCAGGTCATCGTTAGCAGTGGCGACACGCTGTCTGGTCTGGCATTTAGG
>CAYZLS010000107.1:5130-6496 GCA_964479355.1 uncultured Wenzhouxiangellaceae bacterium
GCAACCAACTTACAGGGGATTTGATCCGTGTGGGTCAAAAACTGCGTCTGCCCCGCGAAGAGCAGTTGTTGGTCGACCCGCTATATATTGCGACCGCGCTGGAGTTACGGCAACTACAGTCCAGCCTGATCGCATCCGAACGCCTCACCCACAAGATCAGACCGGGTGAAAGCCTGTCTGTCATTGCACAACGCTATCAGGTCTCTGTCCAGGATTTGCAAAAATGGAACAATATATTCAATCCACATAAATTACGAGCCGGCCGAACCCTGACCCTGTTTCACAGCCCGGGTCCGGCAAAGGCGTCATTCAGTCGCGGTACTATCAGGCACATGGTCAAACGTGGCGATTCTCTGTGGAGCATCTCGAAAACTTACAAAGTGAAAATCAACGACCTGATGCGCTGGAATGACTTGCGGGAAAATTCAGTGATTCAGCCCGGCCAGTTCATCAAAGTCATACTGTAGTGTGGACATCAAGAAGGTGAGACCGGAACCGGTCGAGAGGCTGGCCTGGGCTATGTCCACCTTGGTTTTCCTGCTGTTTATTTTCTATAGCAGCGCTTTTGCCGTTGAACTTGATGGGCTTGCCATCCAGGGTGGGCTGATCTTTGGGAAGGCAACTCCGGGAAGTGAAGTTACACTGGACGGACAATTGGTGTCTATCTCTGCGGAGGGGCATTTTGTCATCGGTTTCGGGCGTGATGAAACGGGCACCAGGCAACTCGATGTTAAGTTACTAGGCCAAGATGATTTCCACCGGTACCTGGCCGTGCAAGCCCGTCAATATGCACTGGAAAGAGTAGATGATCTGCCGCCTGCAAAAGTCACCCCGGATGCGGATGCTCTGGAAAGGATTCAACAAGAAGCAGTTTTAATTGCAACTGCCCGCCAGCACCGCGCTCAACAGGCGCATTATGCCACTGGCTTCAAATGGCCGGCCACAGGCAGAATCTCCGGGGTCTATGGCTCGCAACGGATACTTAACGGTAAACCACGCAGGCCGCACTACGGCGTGGATATTGCAGCCCCACAGGGCAGCCCGGTTTATGCGCCGGCTAATGGTTTGATCACCCTGACCCACCCCGATATGTATTTTTCCGGCGGCACCATCATTCTTGATCATGGCCAAGGGCTGTCATCCACCTTTATGCATCTGAGCGAAATCCTTGTGGAAGTCGGTACTTTTGTTGATCAGGGTGACCTGATAGCACGCATCGGTATGACGGGGCGTGCCACTGGCCCGCACCTGGATTGGCGCATGAACTGGTTGGACCGACGGGTTAACCCGCAACCATTACCCATAACTGTGCCCCATCCATAGGACAGGTCAAAGCCAGAAATAAGGAGTTATTTTCTGTTTTATA
>CAYZLS010000108.1:0-6305 GCA_964479355.1 uncultured Wenzhouxiangellaceae bacterium
TGCGACCTGTTCTGTTGCCGATATGCTGGGCAACATTTTGCGATACATGACAAGTAATGACTCACTTAGCCAACGGCGGCGTAACGACAGAAATTTAAGCGGTATCGTAATCGCTGCCAACAGCACCGTTACAATTATAACGCCCAGTATTGAAATGCTGGTTAAAACACTAAACCCCAACAGCACTAGCGCCATGGCCAGTGTCCAGTTCAATAGGCTCATGCCACGAAAGGCTGCGACGACCGATAGCCCCAGCAAACCAAGTAAAAGCATCCAGAACATTGCTATTGACCTCCGAAAGTCTTTGCAGTTGTGCCTGTACTGCAATCAGGTAGCGTACTGCCTATGACTGCAGAAGTATAAATATGTTCCATACGTTAGAGTATGGTAAAGACTTTGGCTGGCGTCAACCTTATTCTTAACCCGTTCCTTGCAGTATATTGCCGCGTCAGTGTCGGGTATGCTAGAGCGAATTTATAGGATGCAATCCTGGAGTAGCTTTGTGGTTCAAGCGGCAGTAAAAAAGAAACGCTCCACCCTCAGTGCACAAGACTGGGAGCAGGCTTCACTGGAATTGATCGCGGAGCAAGGCATCCGGGCCGTTGCCGTTGAGTCACTTGCCCGACGCATGGGTGTGACCAAAGGTAGCTTTTATTGGCACTTTCCGAATCGTGAATCCCTGCTGAAACAATCATTGTTGCGCTGGGAAAAGCATGATGAGGCTAATTTGCAGGCATCATTGGGCGCCATAAATGACCCCCGTGACAGGCTGAGATCTTTTTTCAGACGTACCGGTCGCGAAAAGCTGACCCATGATGTTTTCAGCTCTTTGTGCACAGCTGCAGATCATGCGCAGGTGGAGCCCTTACTGGAAAGGGTGGCGGAACGCCGCATGTGGCACATTGCGGTCGCTTTTGGTGAGATTGGCTTCGATTCCATTGAAGCATCACATCGGGCGCGTTTGACTTATTCTGCTTACCTTGGGTTTTTACAACTGCTGAGACAGCACCAGGCGCCGAGTCTGAGCTCCGAAGAATTCGAAGCCTATATGACCCACGTTATTGAGACGCTAATCCCCGGGCAATAGCAATAGCAACAAAAATCATGATTTTTGCATTGAAAATCTGCTGACAAGCGACTATTCTGCCCGCCTTTAAACCAGTGCCTGTGGCTGCTGGTACCAACCCGGTATAATGAGGTAATGAGTGTGAGCAGTAACGCGATATTAAAACAGTGGGTTACAGAGGTTAGTGAACTGACACAACCCGACACCATTCACTGGTGCAGCGGTAGCACAGAGGAAAACAAGCAATTGGTAGAGGAACTGCTTGCCAGTGGCGGTTTTCTTGAGCTGAATAAGGCAACCCACCCAGCATGCTACTTACACCGTTCAGACCCGGCCGATGTCGCCAGGGTAGAGCAGGTCACTTTTATCTGCTCCCCAGAGCGCGAGGAAGCCGGACCGAACAATCACTGGATGGATCCAGACATAGCCAAGGATAAAATGCGGGTGCTATATAAAGGCTGTATGCAGGGCCGTACACTATATGTAATCCCCTATTGCATGGGTCCGATTGATTCATCCCTGTCACGTTGTGGTGTTGAGATAACGGACAGCCCTTATGTCGTAGTTAACATGCGTATGATGACCCGCATGGGCAGCGCAGCCCTAGCAAGAATTGAACAGGGGGGTGAATTCGTCAGGGGCCTGCATTCCATTGGTGAGCTGGATCCAGAGCGCCGTTTCATTATGCATTACCCAGCCGAGAGGATGATTCAGAGTTTTGGTTCAGGATACGGTGGCAACGCCTTGCTGGGCAAAAAGTGCCATGCCTTGAGAATAGCCAGTGCCCAGGCGTATGCTGAAGGCTGGCTGGCCGAGCACATGTTGATTGTCGGCATTGAGAATCCGCAAGGTGAAACACACTATATTGCTGCTGCATTTCCATCGGCCTGTGGCAAAACTAACCTAGCCATGCTGATACCACCGGCAGAATATGCCGGCTGGAAAGTATGGACGGTGGGTGATGATATTTGCTGGATGCAGCCGGGTGAGGACGGACGTTTATGGGCGATTAACCCAGAAGCAGGTTTCTTCGGGGTGGCACCGGGCACCAGTGAAAATACCAATCCTAACGCCCTGGCCATGTTGAATAAGGATGCTATCTTTACCAACGTAGCGGTAACTGCTGATAACCAGCCCTGGTGGGAAGGCAAAGATGATGCAGTACCACTTACCGACTGGAAGGGTAATCCTTTTGTGCCACAAGACGGCCCGGCCGCCCATGCAAATTCACGCTTTACGGTAGCCATGAAGCATTGCCCATCTTATTCAGCGCAGGCAGAGACGGCGCGCGGTGTGCCGATCTTGGCCATTGTGTTTGGCGGGCGACGGGAACGCCTGGTGCCGTTGTTGCTGGAAAGTAAGTCCTGGCAGCATGGTGTTCTGCTCGGTGCCGCCATGGCATCTGAGACCACCGCCGCGGCCAGTGGCCAGGTGGGGGTGGTGCGCCGGGATCCAATGGCCATGAAGCCATTTTGCGGGTACAACTTTGCAGACTACTGGCAGCACTGGCTGTCTTTTACTGAGCGTGCGAGTCAGTTACCTAGGATATTCCACGTTAACTGGTTCAGAAAAGACCTGGGTGGAAAATTCATGTGGCCAGGCTTTGGCGAAAATATGCGGGTGTTGGAGTGGATGATCAAGCGCTGTAATGGTGAAGTGAATGCTTGCGAAACTGCCATTGGTCAAATACCTTTTGCGGCCGATATCAATGTTGATGGTCTTTCCATAGACCCGGCCGAATTGGCTGCATTGTTGGAGGTTGATTCTGAAGCCTGGTTGTTCGAAATGGAACAAATCAAGGAATACCTTAGCCAATACGGTGATCGTTTGCCTGCACAATTGCTGGCTGAGGTGGATAGCGTCGTTGCATCTTTGGCCAGCTGATATAAGTGGGTTAGCTACCCGTTTTTTGTTTGCATATTGCAGCAGTAATTCAGCAATGGATTTAAACCTTTTCCACTCACGCCCATCTAATAACTCATGGGAGGAATGCAAGCGGTGACAGTTTGGCAGTCTGACAAGTCAGAATTGTCTGCAAGCGAAGCGCGCTGGGTTGAACAGTCTCAGCTCGGCGATGGGTTGGCATTCGAACAGCTTTATCGCAGACACCGCGATCGAATTTACGCGCTTTGCTGGCGTATGTGTGGCGGTGACAAGGCACTGGCAGAAGACATGCTGCAGGAGGCTTTTGTACGGGCATGGAGCAAACTGCACCTGTTTAGAGGTGAAAGCCGCTTTGGTACCTAGTTACATCGCCTGTCTGTCAATGTGATTTTGAGTAACCGCCGAATCCGGGTTAAGCGCCTGCAACGTGAACAGGCACTGACGGCTGATACAGAACGAGCCCTGACGGGTGACCGCGATGTTTCGGCTAGGCTTACAAGAGACCCCGAAAAGGCCATTGCCCGTTTGCCCGAAAGAGCGAGAACTGTGCTGGTTTTACATGATATTGAAGGATACCGGCATAAAGAAATTGCTGCAGATGTAAAGGTATCCGTTGAGAATATTGCCGGCAGCATTGTCATACAGGGATGGGATAAAAACGAGGTTCAATTAACGGGAGAGCTGGGAGACAGCGTAGAAGAGCTGAAAACCAACGTATCACAATCGATTTCACCCGTTATTTACCAGAGGTTGCGTGATAGAGTTACCCTCAAGCATGAAAACACATCAGTTATTCTCTGTTCCATTGTTGGAATTTAAACACCCGGCTGCAACCAGCTTGTGCCCGCGTTTGCTAGCATTTTTCCTGGCACGTGAAACTGATCAGTACCGGGATGATATCGTCCGCGATACCCAGACCGGGGCTTTGTTCGAGAGCCGGTTTGACCTGTTTACTGGAAGGACCCGGAGATTCAGCCGATGCTGAAGTTTATCCACACTTCCCTGGCTAGGGTTGTGGCTGATTTGAATCAGTACGATGCTGCGCAATTAGATGCTTTGCGCTTTAACTACCACGCCTGGTTTCATATCACCCGCAAAGACGGGTTTCAGTCGATGCACAACCACCCCAATGCCAGCTGGTCCGGTATTTTCTGTATTGATCCGGGCGAGCCTGCAAGCGATGCCAGAGAAGGCAAAGTCCGTATGTATGACTCAAAGGTCAACGCCAATATGTACATAGGCCCGGGTTGTGAGAACCTGCAAAAACCATTCAATCTTGGCAGCATGGAAATCCAGCACGAGCCCGGAAAGCTGTGGATCTTTCCTTCTTACCTGATGCACGAGATTTTTCCGTACTATGGTGATAAACCACGGGCGGCGGCGGCTTTTAATTGCTGGCTGACCGCATCGGCACCAGCAAAAATCCCGCTCGCATAAATATTTCGCTTGTGGGACCGACGAGCTGTGGGATCGACGAGCTTACTCGTCGGGAACCCATGCAGTATCCAGGGTTCTACAGTTTCGCTCCCTAGTCCTGATGCCACGCTGGGCTGAATTGGCGCACGCTCTCGACCAGCGTGGACATTTGCCCGGGATCAACTTCGGGTGTAATTCCGTGGCCAAGGTTAAAAACATGCCCTTCGCCCTGGCCAAAACTGGCCAGTGTTTTTTTCACCTGGCTGGTTAAGACAGCGAGGTTTGTCAGCATCACGGCTGGATCAAGATTACCCTGCAATGCGACCCGCTCACCCACTCTGGCCCTGGCCTCTGCGAGCGTAATGGTCCAGTCCAGACCAAGTGCGTCACAGCCCGTATCTGCCAGTTCTTCCAGTTTTGAATTGCAGCCTTTGCAAAACAGGACCACCGGAATGCGTATGCCGTCATAGTTGCGGTGCAGTTGGGCAACGATTTTTTCCAGGTAGTACAGCGAGAACTCCTGGAACATATCCTCTGCCAGTACACCGCCCCAGGTGTCAAAAATTTGTACAGCCTGGGCGCCACTTTCGATTTGAGCATTGAGGTAATCCGTAACCGAATCCGCGAGTTTATCGAGTAAACGATGTGCCGTTTTTGGTTCGCTGTAGATCATGCTCTTGATTTTCGCGAAAGCTTTGCTGGAACCGCCTTCAACCATATAGGTTGCCAGCGTCCAGGGGCTGCCACTGAACCCGATCAGGGGGACCTTACCGGCGAGTTGTTTGCGAATCAATGTGACCGCATCCATAACATATTTAAGTGATTGCCCGGGATCTGGACGTTTGAGCATTGCCACATCATCAGCCGTACTGATCACCTGCTCAAATCGGGGTCCTTCTCCTTCAGCAAAATACAGGCCGAGACCCATCGCATCGGGTATCGTGAGAATGTCTGAAAACAGGATTGCGGCATCGAGCTCAAACCTGCGTAAGGGTTGTAAAGTGACCTCGCAGGCGAGCTCCGGGTTAGTGCAAAGCTGCATAAAGCTGCCTGCCTCAGCGCGCAATTGCCGATATTCAGGCAGATAGCGCCCGGCTTGGCGCATTACCCAGACCGGCGTCCTCTCAGTGGGTTGGTGGAGCAATGCCCTGATATACAGATCGTTTTTGTTGGTGGTTTTTATTTTAGATGCAAGATGTTCGTTCATGATTGGATCAAAGGCTCCTTCGTTTCCGGGTTTGTCTGTGAGACTTTAATGGCTGCTACAATCTGCGCCTTACTTGAAGTGTTATCGACAGTACCCTGTCCAGCAGCTGTTAGCAGCACCAGCCGCCGGCTACCGGCCAGTGCTTTTTTATCCAGTTGCATCAGCTCAAGAACTTCGTCCGTGTCCAGATCGTCCGGCCAGTTCAATGGCAAAGCAAATGCTGAAAGCAGCTTGCCTAGGCGGTGATTCAAACCCACTTCACACAAATCCTTTTGCTCGCTGAGTTTACTGGCTACCATGATACCAATGGCAACGGCTTCTCCGTGTAAATAGCGTTGATAGGCGGTTAGAGTCTCCAGGGCATGTGCAAAACTATGGCCAAAATTCAGCAAGGCCCGAAGGCCTGCTTCACGCTCATCACGAGCGACCACTTCAGCTTTATTGGCGACGCTGCGCTGGATCATAATGGTGAGTTTTTCGGGGTCTCTGGCTTTGATCTTCAGCCTGTTTTGTTCAAGCCAGCTCAATAAATCCGAATCGCGTATTGCAGCTATTTTGACTACCTCAGCCAAGCCGGCTGAGAATTCACGCTCAGGCAGGGTCTTGAGTGTATCAATATCCACCAGCACCGCCTCCGGCTGATAAAACGCACCGACCAGGTTTTTACCTTCGACATGATTAATGCCGGTTTTACCACCAACGGCTGCGTCCACCTGTGCTAACAGAGTGGTT
>CAYZLS010000109.1:0-2737 GCA_964479355.1 uncultured Wenzhouxiangellaceae bacterium
ACAAGCGCGGTTTACTGCCGCAAAAAACCTGCACCGCGATTGCATGAGAACTGGCGGGGTTTATCTGGTAATTGCCTGTGAGGTGAAGCTAATGAACGCAACACAAGCAAAGGCGTAATCAGGCAAATGGCGGAGCAAGGTGACACGAAACAAGACAGAGGAGGCAGTGAGATTTTGGGACAGAACAGGGGTGGCGCAGGTGGGAGAACCCTCGGTTATACTAAGAGGCGTTTGGGTAACCGGAACGACCCTCGGTACTAGAGCGAGGCAGCTCCACGACGAAGATTTGTCAGGCGGTTCCGACCCGCGAATATCAGATTGATCAACCGTCATTAAGAACTGCTCCTGTTCTGTCTCAAGGGCCTACTGAGAGAGAAAATATGGAAAGGATGTAATCGAGTTGACAGGGTCACAACATATCAGTGTCATGTCTTGGACCATCTGGGTAGCTCTGAACCCCACACTATAGGCATGACATGACACTAGTGCTCTATCAACAACTTGCCAGACCTAGGACCATGATTTGTACAATTCCACGCATAAGCACGGGTACAAGAGCAATATTCTTATGACTCAAAGAAACAGAAACATTGTGACTGGGAGAAAAGCCACCGGTAAGCAAGCGCGCAAGTCCCAAGCAACCCAACACACGATAATTGACACGGCGATCCGTTGTCTTGCCAAGTACGGGTATCACGATACGACCTATATCAGAATTTCTGAAGAGTCAGGGATTTCGAGGGGTGCCATGCGTTACCACTTTCCATCCCGTACGGACATAATGAAGACCACCATTGAGTATTTGCACCAAAAGAGGCTTGCGGCTTTCAAAAATGCTGCTTCCGGTATTCCGGAGAAAACACGTACCAAAGCGAATATTGAAGCTCTGTGGCAACACGTTAACCACCCCGCTTTTATGGTTTTTATCGACCTGGCGCTGGCGGCACGCAAGGACCAGGATCTTGCAGCCATCTTCAGGCCGGCGCAGGAAACCTTTAGAAGGGAATGTTATTATGCCGCACTCGAGCTGTTTCCCGAATGGATACAGCATCGTGAACAGTTACGCTCAGCCATTGATATGGCACTTTACATGATGGAAGGAATGGTCCTTGATAATTTGTCTCCGGATGGGGATGAGGCAAGACGGCTGCTTGATTTCCTCGGGCGCGAATTGGACGTCTTGCGAACCAGTGAAGTCAATAGTAGGAAAAGTGACCAATAGCAGCGGGATGAATAAACTGCGAATCAAACCATCGGGGATCAACCCGGATCCGTGATGATTATCTGGGACAGTCATGGAATCACGAATTATTGCGGTTACAAGCCTCGGCGACCTGTTGTTGCGGGCGGCGGAGAAATGGCCTGACAGGGAAGCACTGGTATTCCCGGACCAACGCCTGATCTATAGCCAACTTGCCGAGCGCGCACGGCACATGGCACGCGCCTTGCAGGGTAATGGTATTAAGCCAGGCGATCATGTCGGTATACTCGCGCCCAACCTGGTAGAGGTCGTTGACCTGATTTTTGGTACGGCCCTAGCCGGTGGTGTGGCCGTGTTAATCAATGCGCGTTATAAAACCACTGAACTGGCCTACGTTGTAGAAGATGCTGATCTGAAACTGCTGTTCACCACCAACCGCATTGCGGACTATGTGGATTTTGTCGAATTACTCTATGCATCCCTGCCTGGTTTGCGCGAGTCTGATGAACCACTGTCGTTGGTACTCAATACTGCACCAATGCTTCGCAGCGTCATCTTGATGGAGGACTCCGATGCTCAGGCTGGCGTGCTCCCATGGCAACAATTCTTGGCGTTTGCCGACCGGGTTGACGAGCAGGCGGTCTGGACCCGGCGCAGTCGTGTCGCGCTTCGAGACCCTTGTATGATGATGTACACCTCGGGTACCACCGCCAACCCCAAAGGCTGCCGCCTGAGCCACGAAGCACTGGTAAGAAACGCGCGGGAGATGTCGACCCGCTTCCAGATCGGCTGCGAAGACCAGCAGTGGAACCCGTTGCCTATGTTTCACATGGGTGCTGTGCTGCCAATGCTTTCTGTGATCTGGGCGGGTGCACGATTTATTACCGATACGCACTTCGACGCCGGTGCAGCAATCGCAGCGATCGAGGCAGAAAAACCCACCATCATGTTCACGGCCTTCCCGGCCATCATGGCGGCGCTCATTGGCCACTCACGTTTCAATCCAGACAATATGCCGCAACTGCGTCTGGTCAATAATGTGGCGCCACCCAGCCAGTTACTCAAAAACATGGAAATCCTGCCCAATGCCTTACATGTCAGTGCCTACGGCCTGACCGAAGCTTGTGGTGTTTCCTGCAGCGGCAGTGCTGATGAGGATGATAAGACCCGCGCTTATACTTGTGGCAAGCCCTATCCCGGCGTGCAGTTGCGAGTTGTCGATCCCGAAACCGGTGTGGACCTGAATCCTGGCGAGCGGGGCGAAGTGGTGATCAGGGGATTCTCTCTGTTTGAGGGTTACTACAAGTCACCGGACAAGACTGCTGAGGCCATTGACAAAAATGGCTGGCTACACACAGGTGACCTGTGCTCACTTGATGCAGAGGGTCGGGTGTCTTACCAGGGTCGTATCAAGGATATGCTCAAAGTCGGTGGGGAGAATGTTGCTGCGATCGAAATTGAATCCTATATATTCACCCACCCCGCCGTACAACAGGTTCAGGTCGTGGGTGTGCCCGATAGGAAAATGCTGGAGGT
>CAYZLS010000109.1:2747-5174 GCA_964479355.1 uncultured Wenzhouxiangellaceae bacterium
TGGGCGGTGCATCAGGCGGTTTTACTACGGGCCGTCAGGAAATCATCGATTTCTGTCAGGGAAAGATCGCCTCATTCAAAATACCGCGTCACGTGCGATTTGTTACCCAGTGGCCGATGTCGGCGACCAAGATACAAAAATTCAAGTTACAGGAGGCCCTGACATGCGAGCTTGCCGACTGATTTCCAAGCCTGAAAGGCCGGTTGCTGTTAAGTCAACCGGCTTGTTAATCCCCGCTGGATGATTGCGGTCAGGTGCTATTTTGGGCATGATTCAGTTCACGCCAGAAACCTGAAGGTAGTGAGCCATCATGAACGAAGAAAACATAAACGCATCGATTGCACGTATGACCTCCGAGCATATCGACCTGTATTTGACTGAGCCGGACCAGGGCCAGTACTGGGACTCGACTCCGTTTGGTGGGCCTGGTGTAGTGCCCTGTCTGTTGCTGCTTACACGGGGGCGAAAAACCGGTAACACCAGTACGTTGCCGCTGATCTATGGCGAATCCAACGGCGCATACACCGTCATCGCTTCGAAAGGTGGAGCGCCTGCGCATCCCGCCTGGTATTTGAATCTGGAGGCTGAAGCTGAGTGCAAGATCCAGGTCGGACCGGATCACTACCAGGTCAGGGCCAGAACGATAGAGAGTGCCGAACGGGAAACACTGTGGAAAATGATGGCGGAAATTTATCCGCCCTATGACGATTACCAGGCCGCAACCGAGCGCAAAATTCCGGTCGTCATGTTGGAGCGTACTGACTGAGAAAACTGGGCTGTTGGAGAAAATGACAGCCGATATACAGAGGCATTGCCGATGCAACAGGACACACCAAAGCTTATAGCTGTATCCGTGGTTTATTTTTTGATGGCCGTGTCAATCATCGCCCGTGCCGATTTTACCGAAGTACAGGCCCAAAACGGCGCACGCGAATATCTGCAATACTGTGCGGAGTGTCATGGAGGTAATCTGCAGGGGTCGGCACACGGGTCCGAGTTGGCAGGCCAGGGTTTTCTTGATCAATGGGCCAATCGGTCCGTCGGGGAATTTATTGCATTGGTCTCCGCTACCATGTCCATGGGTGTTCCCCGTTCCTCGAGGGAGTCCATAAACCTTAATATCACTTCGTTTATCCTACGAACAAATGGTGCCGTTGCCGGGGAAAAAGCGTTGCAGGCAGGCACAGGTCAACTTATCGCCGCCGCGGTCAGGGGTGAGCCAGCCGTTGCATCGGAAGCGGAATCCGAGCAGTGGGAAGGTGCCGGTAGCATTGCGGAGGCTGCCCGCAAAGCATCGGGTTTTGTGAACCGGGAGATCAAAGATTTTTCACCGGTCACAAAGCAAATGTTGGCACAGCCGGATGCAGCGGACTGGTTGAGTTGGCGGCGGACGCTGGATGGTCACGGCTTCAGTCCACTGGCGCAGGTCACCCGTGAGAATGTTGGTGAACTTAGGCTGGCCTGGGTGTTGACCATGCGTGATGGCAGCAACCAGCCCACACCCCTGGTACACCACGGCATCATGTACCTAACCCATCCGCAAAACATAATCCAAGCACTGGATGCTGCCACCGGTGACCTCATATGGGAGTACGCAAATGAGTACGCGCAAGGTTCACAGACCCTGGGTGGCCCGACCCGTGCGATTGCGATTTACCAGGACAAGATATTCATGGCGACTTACGACGCGGCCATCGTTGCTATCGACGCTCGCTCCGGCCGACAGATTTGGAAAACCTTCAAGGCTGACTGGAGCAAGGGTTTCACGCACACCAGTGGTCCGATTATCGCTGATGGCATCGTGGTCAGCGGCATCAACGGCTGTGAACGCTACAAACCTGAAGGTTGCTTTATTACCGGGCACGACCCTGACACCGGCAAGGAACTGTGGCGCACTTCGACCATCGCCTTACCGGGTGACCCTAATAGCACCTCCTGGGGTGGTTTGCCGGTTGAACTGCGAGCCGGAAGCGACACCTGGATACCGGGCAGTTACGACTCGGATTTACAACTGTTTTTTATCGGTACGGCACAAGCCAAGCCCTGGGTGGCAGCTAGTCGTGGTATGTCGCCGCTAGACGCGGCACTGTATACCAACTCTACGCTGGCTATCGACCCGCATTCCGGAAAAATCAGGTGGTATTACCAGCATGTCCCAGGTGAAACACTGGATATGGAGGTGGGTTTCGAGCGGGTGCTGGTCGATTTGGATGGTGGCAGGCTGATGGTTACTATCGGTAAGGATGGCATTCTTTGGAAGCTGGATGCCAAAAGCGGGGCATTTGTCGATTACATCGAGACCCTTCCACAGAATATTTTTGAACCGCTCGACAGAAAAACCGGCCGGATCAAGTACCGCCAGGACATCATCGACGCGAAAATTAGAGACGTTGTGAAAGCTTGCCCGGGTATTTATGGCGGACACAA
>CAYZLS010000109.1:5184-6281 GCA_964479355.1 uncultured Wenzhouxiangellaceae bacterium
CAGCTGCGTATTACCCCAAAACCCACTCGTTGATTATCCCGCTGCACCAGTTGTGCGTGGAAATGGTCGGTCACGAGGTGCAAATGACTGCGGGCAAGGGCGGTTATGGGGGTGAGTCAACCGTGTTCCCAATGCCGGGTAGCAACGGCATGCTCGGTAAGCTAGTTGCCTACGACCTAGAGACCATGCAGAGAAAGTGGGGTGTCGAACAACGTGCAATGTTCCTGACGTCGGCTCTGACCACCGCCGGCGGACTGATCTTTATTGGTGATCTGGATCGGTATTTCAAAGCCTTTG
Organism: uncultured Wenzhouxiangellaceae bacterium; assembly: GCA_964479355.1. Lineage (GTDB taxonomy): Bacteria > Pseudomonadota > Gammaproteobacteria > Xanthomonadales > SZUA-36 > SZUA-36. The sequence goes on from CAYZLS010000109.1 coordinate 5,482, forward strand.
ATGTGGATACGGGTAAACAACTCTGGAAAGTCCGGTTGGGTGCAGGCCTGCATGGGTTTCCGGTCAGCTACGCGGTTGATGGTGATCAGTACATCGCGGTTCCGACCGGTATAGGTGTGTTTAAGTTGCTGACCGCCAAGCAGGCACCAGAAATCTACCAGCCCAACGGCGGTAATGCCTTGTACGTATTCAGGTTGCCAAAGACGAGCTAGCCCCTTCAGAACGGAGGTGTGTTTTTGCGTGACGCGTCTTACCCGCTTTGTTGAAACCACACACCGGAAAGGACTACGACACCGCCCAGGAACAGGCTGGTCGATATGGATTCATCGTAAATCAGGATTGAAAACAGACCGGCGAACAAAGGGGTGAGCAGGATCCATGGCGCGACCTCGGAAACAGGATACCTGCGGTAGAGATTGAACAACACGGCCTGACCAAAAGTCGTGAAGACTACGACCGCGAACACTAGCGCCACCCAATGATGAGCCTGCAGAAGTGCCGGATCGGGGTACAACGGTCCCGAAACCGCTGTCATCAGTCCCAGTGACAGCACCGACACCGCCGACATCCATGCCAGTATTCGCCACACGGAACCGGCCGCATACAAAAGCACAGAACCAAGGGTCAATCCAAACGCGCCCAAAGAAAGATGGGATTTTGTCACGCCGACCATGTAAACGGCACCGATGGTCGCTATCAGGATCCCCAGCCACTTCCTAGGAGAATGGAATAAATCGGAGATTCCTTAGGGAAACTCTGATCAATTAGTGCTGACAATGATATTTCCGTTGTGATTCAAT
>CAYZLS010000110.1:0-228 GCA_964479355.1 uncultured Wenzhouxiangellaceae bacterium
TGCCGGTGCGTTTTTCGACCTCCTGCATCATCAACAACTGGCCGGCTGAAAAGCTGTTACAACTCTTGATGGAATTAATTAGCAAGCCATCAGCCTGGTATTCGTTCACATATTTTTCCAGCATGTCAACGCGCTGGGACAGGTTGCGATTGGTGTAACAGCCCAGGCAATAATCAGCTAGGGTTTCAATCGGGTTATCAGGGTCATGGCGGAAACCCAGGTCATAGA
>CAYZLS010000110.1:238-6272 GCA_964479355.1 uncultured Wenzhouxiangellaceae bacterium
TGGTGTAGGTGCTGGCAACAACCACTGCGCCGTCTTCGTAAAACATTTTCCAGAATTCACGGAAGTTGGTCCAGTTGGGCGGGCCTTCTACGACCAGCCGATACCTCTCATCCTGCATATTACCTTCCGGCGTAATCGGGCCTTTGCCTTCGGCTAGGCGCTGTTCAATTTCCTGGTGGAGTAGTTTGTAATACTGAACCGCTTTATCGGTACCGCGAAAAGCGGTGAATATGGGGCCGATGTAGTAAACGCCACCAAAATAGGCATCGATCGGTGAGGGTTTGTTTTTGGCGCTTTCGAGCACCCAGACAAAATCATCTTCAGCCCGGGCTGAATTGCGCAGGTTTTCACGCAGACGGTCGATGTCAAACTTCACCCTACTGACTTTCTCTAATGCGGGTATGACGACCTCTTTTAGCTGCTTGATCACATAATCGCGCATGTTCTGCGTGACCACACCATCACCCTCGTAAGGCACATGCAGCATGGCGGTTTCACAGCCATACTCATGACGCAATAACTCAAACCATTTCATGAACGTGAAACAACCGGTATAGGACAGTAACAGCAGGTCCGGGGACGGCATGGGTTTGCCGTTCGGGGCCAGGTTACCCTTGGACATTGAGCCGATATCTGCCTTTACATATGTGCAGACATCTTCAGAATGCCCTTGTTTTTCGGCCTGCATGACCATCATGCCACTTTTTTTGCGCATCCCGTTGTTGATGGCATTGATCTCGGGCAGGTTGTTGAGCATGTCAAAACACATGACCAGTTCATTGAGGTTGCCCGGTACAAAAGTTGACGAAATTTTCTTGCCGGTCTCGGCCGTATTGGTCAATTCATCGTAGTTCTCTGCAATCATCGTCTTTTGCAGCAGCATCGATGAGTCTTTGATTACTTCTGTTGTTGTACTTGCGTTCATCGCTTAGCTCCAGAGTTTGATTGAATCGGCAAAGGTTCCGGCTTGCTCACGGATAGGCTGCATCTGGCCGGAATTTTCCGCATATTTGAAAGAAATATGGGGAACATCGTGCTCATTCATGCGGTCCTGCAGCATCGGACGTTCCAGTAATGCCGGATCGCAGAAACTCGGTGCAGTAAAAATAACCCCCTCGGCACCGGTTTTTTTAACTGTAGAGAGCAGGTACTGGCCCACATCTTCCGCCCGGTCACAGTATTTGGCTGCACTGTCGGCTGAAAAATGCAGAAATGCGTCTGCGAGCTGGGCAATCGGGTCACCCTCAACCGATACCTCATCCAGCAGCCAGCGGTTGATCAACATATAGTCGTCATCGACGATGTAACAGCCAGCCATCTCAATCGAACGGATCAGATTCAACGGTGGCTGCTCGCAAAATGCACCGTTAATAACAATGCGGCAATTATCCCGCACCGGGCGCTCTTCAACCGCCGCCGCAGCGAGATAATCGCTCAGCACGTCGTTGTGTTCCTCGACCGGCAGGACCATGCCGGCGCACATTAATAAATAGACCTCGACCGAAGGCGCTTTCGGAGGCTGGGTTGCCCGGAAGTCATAGACTGCGTTGATCAGGCGACGGTTCTCGTTGTAAAGCGTAATTGAATCACGCAGTGCTTGAGTGGTGATTTGGGTTCCACCCAGTTTTTCGAGACCGGCCTGCAATTCCCTGAGCTCTTCGATGTAGTATTCGCCGCCGATGTGGTCAGTATAGTTTTGGGGTACATCGAAATAACGCACATAGGTATCCGGAAACATGAGTTGCCACATGCCCGACAGGTTGCGGATCACGTCACAGATGCTTGGGAACAGCATACCGTCGACAAAATCCAGTTTTTTGGTCAGGCCCAGCTCGATCGTCGAGCGGGGAATGCGGCAGATGTAACTCTGATAGTAGGCATCGCCATGGATGACCTCCATCTGGTCTCCACCGCCGAGTATTCCCAGCGGCAGCATGCCGGCGGCGTGGATGATTTCGCGGGGTACATATACCGGCATATAACCGATGACCTTACGTTTGGGGTCGGCGTTTTTCCATTCCCGTACGCTGGTAAAATCCCGGTCATCGTACAGCGCCTGGCAGCGCGCAATGATTTCAGCTGTTGACATAATTTATAACACCTTGAATATCAATTGTTGTTCCAGTTTGCCTTGCGTTTTTCCACGAATGCGGTCAGCCCTTCTAGCGCATCATGGGTCGACATCAGTTCATCGATATAAAGCTTTTCTACCCGAGCAAGTTTTGCCACCAACCGCTCCAGACCTTGCAGGCGTGCGGCGCGTACGGCGAAGCGTAAAGAGCTGGCACTAAGTGGAGCGATATGTTCGTCAAACCAGTTCATGGCCGCCTGCTCAGGTTGCTCATCTACATGTTGAACCAGACCCATGTGTGCGGCTTCGTGAGCTGCAATACTGCGGCCTGAAACCAGCAGGTCTTCCGCATTTGCCTGGCCGATTCGTTCCGGTAATAGGGTGGAAGCGGCTGGGGCAAATATGGCCAGCTTGATTTCTGGCTGACCAAATTTGGCGTCGGGCGCTGCAAAAATCTGACTCGCGCCACACACGACTTCAAGCCCTCCACCCAGGCACTGGCCTTTAACTGCGGCTAGGATCGGCACCGGGCTTTCCAGCATTTTGATAATCAGCTTGTGCAAACTGCCGAGCATAGCTGCGCATTGTTCGGGCAGGTGTTCCTCCACGCTGGCGCCAAAGCTGAAGTGTGGACCCTCGGCATCAAGCAGCACGCAGGCCAGATCGGGTTTGGATAAATGTTCGTTTAATATTTGCATTAACGCTGCGATCATGGCGGCATCGATCAGATTCGCCTTGGGCATTGCCAGGCGCAGGCGCAGCAAGCGTCCGTCGCGTTCCAGCCAGGTTTTGAGCGGTGAATTACTCATTAGTCTGAGTTAGTCCTTGTTTCCCGGCATCAAGCTTTCGGTGAGTTCCCTTGTCCAGGGCGAGCCCTTGGCGAGCGCCTGGCGCAGTTCAATAAAATCAATTTCGCGACCGGTTTCCCGGTTACCTTCGTTGAACGCTCGGAAACCGGCGCGTGCCTCGGTCATCATGTTGAGCGCCAGCCAGGCACGTGAATCTTCGTGGTTGCGGTTCCAGGCTTCCAGTTTGGGTTTGCGCAACTCTTCTAGGCTCTTGGTCATGCAATCGGGGAAGGTTAGCAATAACTTAGCGCACATCGCTTCAACGGCATCGTCCAACAGGCTTAGATCCACTTGTCCCTGCTTGAAAAGCACCTTGCCGGCTTTAAACGCTTCACCGGTCTTGAACTCACCATGCACGATACGTCCATATTCATCCAGTATGCGGTCATTGATGACCATCGGGTTGGCGATAAATTTTCCATCTACCTTCAGAGCCGGAACCAAACCTGAAGCAATTCCCAGGCGGTAGGCTTTATGAGCAGAAAATGGTTCGCACAAGGTGCCTGAAACCATGGCCTGCTCAGCCCCGATCATCAGTGGCAGGAAATCAGTCGCGCCACCAATCGCGGCGGAACCGTGCTTGGGACCTGCCTGGCCAAAATTGGCCAGATCCTGGGCGATGGTAAAATCGCAGGCCATGCCAATTTCCTGGCCACCACCGATGCGCATGCCGTTAACCCGGCAAATCACCGGTTTGTCACAGCCAAGAATGCTGGAGACCATGTCGTTGAATAAACGCATGTACTGCCGGTATTCCTGTGGGTTGCCGGCGTAATATTCTGCATATTCTTTGGTATTGCCACCCGTGCAAAATGCCCGCTCGCCGGTGCCGGTAAATACCACACAAACAACATCACGAGCATTTGAGGCTGCCCGGAAAGCCAGGATGACGCTTTTCACCATCTCGGTGGTATAAGAGTTGAACTGTGCCGGGTTGTTGAGTGTTATCCAAGCGTTGAAAAGTCCCGGGACTTGTTCACCATTGGGGGCCCTGGCGGGCTTTTTTTCAAACAGCACACCGGTGTCCATGGCGGCATCTGTGAGGTTGTGATCAATCAGGTTTGGCGGTGCCATTGAGGTTTCCTGCGTTAAGGTTGTTTGATTCGGTATAGTTTGAAACATGTACTATACTGTTTAAAACATGTACTATACTGCTCTTTATAATAAAAAACTAGTTATTTATTCCGCATAGGTGGTATTATAATTCCTATTTTAGGGAGATAGCGCAATGAACTGTCAAAGTTTGTCCATCGCATTGACTGGTAGCGGTGGTTCAGGTGTGATGACCACCGGTAACATGCTGCTCGAGGCTGCAGCTCAGGCTGGCTGGTACGGGATCATGACGCGTTCGGTTGGCCCCCAGATTCGGGGCGGCGAAGCGGCTGCACTGATCCGTGTATCGAATCAGCCAGTCGAATCCCATGACGATAGTTTCGACCTGGTGCTGGCGATAGATCCGGGTAGCATGGGCAGATTCGTGGCAGAAATTCCATTGCGTCCCGACAGTGTCATCATCAGTGATGCAGATGGAGGACGCAGGAGCAGTGCGCTTCCGGATTCACCGGCCCAAGTGATCAATATACCACTGAAAAAGCTGGCGAAGATTGTTAATGGCGGTCGTCCAAACATGGTTGCACTTGGGGTGGTCGCGAAAGTTATCGGGCTGGCCGAGGCTCCCATATTTGAGATTCTTAATAAGGTGTTGGCTGCCAAAGGCGCGGAAGCGCTCGAGGCTAGTCAGGCCTGTGTGCAGGCAGGATTTACGACCGCTGAAGACTTGCCCGAATTTAATGCTCCGCCAGTGAATCAGGGGTCTGCTCCACAATGCTGGGGCATTACCGGTAATGAGGCAGCAGGGCTGGGTGCGATTCGTGGTGGTGTGCGCTTTGTTGCCGCCTATCCGATCACCCCGGCAACCGAGGTGCTGGAATGGATGGCGGGTGTTTTACCTAAAGTGGGTGGTGCGCTGGTTCAGGCAGAGGATGAACTGGCTTCGATTAATCAGATCATCGGTGCATCATATGGTGGCGTACCGGCGTTGACCGCAACTTCAGGTCCGGGATTGGCGCTGATGACCGAATCGATCGGACTGTCGGTCTGCTCAGAGGTACCAGTCGTGGTGCTGGATGTGATGCGTTGTGGCCCTTCCACCGGGATCGCAACCAAAAATGAGCAGTCAGATCTGAATATCGCACTTAACGGTCTGCACGGCGACGCGCCACACCTGGTGCTGGCGCCGACCTCAGTAACCGATTGTATATTTACCACGCAATGGGCAGTGCATCTGGCCGAGTCGTTGCAGGCACCGGCGATCGTGTTGTCGGACCAGTCACTGGGCCAGACACGTGCAATGGTGAATCAACCGGCCGATATCGCTTTTATGGCAAGACGATCGGTGCCGGTGCTGAGTAACGGGCGGGTTGCAGAAAATTATTACCGTTACGCAATTAGCGCTACCGGCGTTTCCCCGATGGCAATTCCGGGTCAACCTGGGGGGCAGTACACAGCCGATGGCCTGGAACATACCGAAGCCGGCGCACCATCAAGCCTGCCCGAGGATCATTTGGCACAGTTGGATAAGCGTGAGCACAAGATAAGTGGTTTCAACTATGGGGAACACTGGGCTGATATAGAAGGTGCGGGTGAACTGGCGGTCATTAGCTGGGGTTCTACCTGTGGACCAATCAGGGAAGCATTGGCAAGATTGCGCGAGCAGGGCCGGCAAGTCCGCCTGATTTCGATCCGTCTGCTGGCACCAGAAAGACCGACAGAAATGGCGGCTGCGCTGAGCGGTGTTAAACGGCTGCTGGTGGTGGAGCAAAGTCATTCCAGGCAGTTTTATCGTTATCTAAGGGCCGCCTATGATCTGCCCGCTTCGGTCAGGGTGTTTAACCGCCCGGGACCATTACCATTTCGCCCGGCTGAGATTGTCACCCGGCTGACTGACTGGGATGGGGAGACGGAAGAATGAGCAACGACATGGTGTACGAGCTCATTGAGCCACGTGGATACAAGTCGGGGGTAAAGCCTGTTTGGTGTCCGGGTTGTGGGGATTTCAGCGTCCTTGGTTCCATAACCAAGGCTTTATCCGGCCTGCGGGTTCGACCTGAGGATG
>CAYZLS010000111.1:0-6227 GCA_964479355.1 uncultured Wenzhouxiangellaceae bacterium
CGTTTTACAGGCGTTGACGGCCCTGGTCGCCACCCCCGTGGCGGTGACGATGAGGATGGCAATGAAGACCCTGGTGAGCGACATGATGGTAGCGGTGGTCGCACAGGTGACCGCGGTGAAGCACCAGTCAGACGCTATGTCTCGACTGCACCGCCGGGAAGTACCGGCAACCGGGGGCTGGTGGCAAGAAACCGGGGCAACTCAAAACCCGGCAAAAGCCACCTGGAGCCGGTGCGTACAACATCAGGGCAAACAATTTCTGCCCCAGTTACCACCCGCCGGCCGCAACGCCGTCCGGTGACATCCATTGACCGTTCCCGACGGGGTGCAGGTGAAGTCCGTTATCGTTCGGGTGCCAAGCCAGGCCATGAACGTATTGAGCCAATCAAATCGTCTGTTCGCTCTAAAAGTATTACAACTGGCAAAAAGGCAAGTACACGCCCCACTCGATCACCCTCGCGGGCTGTTTCACGCCCGCCGTCCGGTACGGCTAACAAGGCTCATGCCAATAAAAGTGGTCGCTCGCATTCCCACACAAAATCCACAGCAAACAGGCAGTCTAGGCACCCATCCCGTGCCGATAACGATCGCCACCAGTAAACCTGATAGTTTATCACTGATGCGTTAATAGCTCTTCTGTTTGCGCCTCCAGCGTATGACGACTGGCAGTCGAAAATTCCTGCTATTGTGCTAGAGTTGTCATTGATGAATTTTGGATTGTTTTCCTATGGTAGATTTTGTCACAGAGCTAAGCCAACGGCGCGTCTTACCTGCCGTCGGCGTGTATGCGGCAAGTTGCTGGGTAGTGATCATGTCCATATTAAGAGTTAAACCCGCACAAGTAGCCTCCTGTATTTGCCTGTTAGCTAATATTACCCATGCGCAGTGGTCTGACCCCACTGACCATGACGTGCTGATCGTTGGAGGAGGCTTGTTTGCCGGCACCGGTGATGAGCGCAAACCGAACCCGGGCATACTCATTCAAGCTGGGAAATTCGCCATTATCGGACCGCTTGCCGCAACCGCCGCCAGCGATCAGGTGATGCGTATAGAGCTCGACTCCGAGGCGACAATTTTGCCCGGCATGTTCGATTTACACGCCCATTACAACTACGATCTTGTCGATCAGGGACGGGTGGAAGAGGTTAAATATACCGGTATTATTTTCCTCGCCAATGGGGTGACTTCGACCTGGTCTGCTGGTGAGTTTTACCCCCAGCGCGTGATGCAACAGCGTGATCTGATCGACCGGGGTATCGAGATTGGGCCTCGCCTGTTCACTTCCGGGCCCTATATGGGTGGTTTTCGCTGTGAGTACCAGGTAAAAACTGCTGCGGATGACTGCGTTGCTTGGCCCAACGACATCTCGGAAACGGAGCTTCGTGCGGAGGTCGATTATTGGGCAGATCGGGGCGTTAAAAGCATCAAAATTAAACAGGCGACCCCACCTGAGACCCGGGTACTGATTGACCAGGCACATCAACGCGGGCTGACCACGGCCGGACATTTGTCAGACTATGCCGGGGGCTATGACGTCGATCCGCGTGTTGCGATAACCATGGGCCTGGACCGGCTTGAGCACAATATTACCCTGGGCAACGGTGGCCCACGCAGCGTGGAACTGGATGAGGTCATCGATTTGCTGTTGGCTCAGCAGGTTTTTTTCGATGCCAACCTGCAAATGTATGGTGGTATCAATTTGCGCGCTGAGTTGACGGATTTGGTGTGGACGGACGAAAGTCAATATTTCACGCCCTATGCACGGGCATTGCTGCAAAAACGCGGCCCCCCGTCACCCGAATCTGATCCTGAAGAATTCAAGCAACGATTGCTTGAACTACGCAAACTACACCAAGCCGGTGGTGCCCACTTGCTGATCATCGGCACAGATGAGCCGGTTTATACTTCGCTGCTGCCCGGATTTGCTTACCAGCGTGAACTCATGGTCATGGTATATGCGGGAATTCCCGTAGCCGATGTGCTCAAAGCAGCGACCATCAATGGTGCCAGAGCGCTGGGTGTTGATGACAGCTTAGGCTCTGTAGAGGTCGGCAAATTGGTAGACCTTGTGATTATCAGGGGGAATCCACTGCAGGATATCAAGGCAGCACGTGAGATTGAATACATCATCAAAAACGGTGACATCTATCGGCCGGGGGAATTGTTGCAACGGGCGAAGGCCAGGATTGGCCCTACCGGCCCCGATGATCACGCCGACTGGGTGTTGCATGTAAAACCCCTGCGTAAATGACTTTTATCCGAGTCCAACGAAAAACCGACAAGGAATTCAGATGACAGGGGCAAACATTGAAGCACAGGTGCACAGCCTGCATGAATTCGCTCCTTTGTATATTGGTTTGGTATGTCTGGGGGCTGGGGCGGGTGTCCAGGATCTGCTGTGGGCGCCACCGGGCGCCTCTGCGATACTTGCCAGTTGTGACTTTCCCTATGACGATGATTCTATCGGTGAGTACCTCGGGTTCGATCCTCAACGTTTTTGCAGTAGTGAGACAGCGGCAGATTTGGCAATGGAGGCTTACCGACGGGCCTGGCAGCGGGGTCAGGAGGGCGAAGCCATCGGGGTTGGCCTCACTGCCGTGGTTGCAACCCACGAAAAACATCGGGGTGACCACCGAGTATATGTAGCGGTGTTTGGTGAACGCAAGGGCCTTATTTTTTCCGGTATCCTACCCAAAGAAATCGGAGAGAGCGCCCGCAGAAAAGACGGCAATGCTGCGAACGAACTCGGACTGAACGCTATCCTCACTTACCTCGGGTCGCCGCAACAGGCCCCGGATCGATTTATCAGCCTGCAGATGGATGGCATGGCCGGTGTCGACAATGCTGCTTTGCAAACGCGCCCATTTTTCGGGGCGGACGGCAGGCGCGGCACACCTGTGCCCGGTGCAGCGTTGTTCCCCGGCGCTTTTAATCCACCCCACCAAGGGCATTACGGAATTGCCGATGCGGTTGCACGTCTTGGGTACGAACCCGTCTTTGAGGTGACCATGGACCTGCCCCACAAAGACCCGCTGCAGCCGCACGAAGCATTGCAGCGGGTAAAACAGCTGTGTGGGCACGATGTATGGCTCAGCTCTGGGATGCCGCTATACGCCGACAAGGCAAAGCAATGGCATGGCCCCATTGTTCTGGGGGTTGATGCCTTCACGCGTATGTTGGATCCCGCGTGGTGCAATGACCCATCTGCACTCTTGTTCGAGATGTCTGGCTACGGTGCACGCTTCCTGTTAGCCGGCCGTCAGCTTCCAGACGCGTCAGTGTGGGTAAAGCCAGAGGACATTGTCAAAGATCGCGTACCGGTAGAATTACAGGGGATGTTTGAGTGCCTTCCCGGTCGCTGGGATATGAGCTCGACCGAGGTTCGCACCAGGCTCGGACAAGACAATTGAGCACTTTTGATGTCATTGTGATCGGCGGTGGGCATGCCGGTACTGAAGCAGCGCTCGCCTCTGCCCGCAGCGGAAGGTCAACTTTACTGTTGACTCACAGTATTGAAACCATTGGTCAGATGAGCTGTAACCCGGCGATTGGCGGCATTGGTAAAGGCCATCTGGTTAAAGAAATTGACGCCTTGGGTGGCGTCATGGCGAGTGCCGCCGATGCGGCCGGTATTCAATTTCGCACCCTGAATTCGCGCAAAGGCCCGGCGGTGCGTGCCACCCGCGCGCAATGTGATCGCAACCTATACCGGGCATACATACACAAAGTTGTTGAAAACCAGCCCAATCTGAGCATATCTCAACAGGCTGTAGATGATTTGTTATTGGAAAATGACCGGATAAGTGGTTGCCGCACCGCCATGGGGCAGATATTTCATGCCGGGGCAGTGGTGCTGACCACCGGCACGTTCCTAGGTGGCAAAATTCACATGGGTGAAAACCAAAGCGCGGGTGGTCGAGCGGGTGATCCCCCATCCGTTTCGCTGGCCAGGCGTTTGCGCAAGTTGCCCTTTACAGCAGGGCGCCTGAAAACCGGCACACCACCGCGCATTGATGGCAAGAGTGTTGATTTCACCCACTTGCAGCAACAAGTGGGTGATGTACCTCGGCCGGTTTTCTCATTCATGGGCACAGCGCAAGACCAGCCGGAGCAGGTGAGTTGCTGGATTACCCACACCAATGAGAAAACCCATGACATCATCCGCGCCTCCCTGCATCGCTCGCCGATGTATGCAGGCACGATTGACGCTGTGGGGCCGCGCTATTGTCCGTCTATCGAGGACAAGATCGTGCGTTTTGTGGATCGCGACAGCCATCAGATATTCGTTGAACCAGAAGGCCTACATACCCGGGAGTTGTACCCCAACGGGATTTCTACCAGCCTGCCTTATGTGGTGCAACTGGAGTTTATCCGCAGCATAGCCGGGTTTGAGAATGCCCATATAACCCGGCCGGGTTATGCGATCGAGTATGATTTCTTTGACCCGCGGGGACTCAAATCCAGCCTCGAAACCAATTCGGTAGGTGGTCTTTATTTCGCCGGACAAATTAACGGTACGACCGGCTACGAAGAGGCGGCGGCTCAGGGCCTGATTGCCGGCATTAACGCCGCCCGCAGCGTGACGGGTGATAGTGCCTGGACACCACGGCGGGACGAGGCGTATATCGGTGTTTTGATCGATGACCTGGTGACCCAGGGGACCCGTGAGCCCTATCGAATGTTTACTTCCCGGGCAGAATACCGCCTGCAATTACGTGAAGATAATGCGGATTTACGCCTGACTAAAACCGGCCGCAAGCTGGGCCTGGTCAACGATGAGCGCTGGCAGGAATTTAGCCGGAAAAAGAAGGCCATTGAGGCTGAAAAGGCCAGGCTGGGCGATATCTGGGCGACACCCGACAACGCCATAGGCAAGTCGCTTAAAGAAATTCACGATGTCGTACTCAGCAAGGAAGCAAAGGTACTGGATCTGCTCAAGCGGCCAGAATTGAGTTACTCAGACTTGATGCAAGTGGCAGGTATTGGACCCGGTGCTGTTGATATCAAGGTTGCAGAGCAGGTTGATGTGCAGATGCGCTATGCCGGCTATCTGAGCAGGCAAGCCGATGAAGTTGAGAGAAACCAGCGCAATGAGAAAACCCTGATCCCGGATAGTTTTGACTATGCGGGGGTGCGGGGTCTTTCGGCAGAAATTTGTGAAAAATTACAGCTGACACGACCTAAAAGTATCGGTCAGGCTGCCAGAGTGCCAGGTGTCACGCCGGCGGCTATTTCCCTGTTGTTGGTGTTCTTGAAACGCCATGCAGGCTAAGAAATCTTCGCGTAATTACAAATAACCAACGTTCGTTTTACATTCTTTTAACTCACGTGCAGGTATACTATCCAGGTAAGTTGGCTGTAGTCTGGTGTGTCACGGTTCTATACAGGCAGTCCCCCACACTTCTGTGCCTTTTGTGATGCACCAATTCAAACCCTGGCTCTTGGCTGGGGTTTTTTTATATTGGATAAAAGGGAGTGGATTCACTGCTGCCCACTTAATGTTATATTTCTGTGCAGAAATGGCGGCTATTACTATAACCGTGTGAAACGAAGTAAACGTAGACATGGCTTCGACTCGCCAAGGGAGTGTGGGGTCTTGTCTCAGGACACATCATAAACCCGTGGCCCAGGCCAGCCTCGATGATATGCTCGGGCTGGTCAAATGCCAAACTTTATGGATGTTTAGTATTTCGTGATCAAGCGGGTACACTATCCGGAAACTGCGGATATTAAAGAAGCCAGCCCTGCCATTTTTTGAAGAACTCAAACACCGTAACGTCATCCGCGTAGGTATTGCCTACTTGGCAGTTCAGTGACACCATCCTGCCGATGTTTGGCTTCAGCCCTGACTTGCCTCGCCTGGTCGTCCTGGTATTCGCAATTGGCTTTTTGCCTATGGTGATCTTTACTTGGGCCTTTGAATTAACCCCGGAAGGACTCAAGCTCGACCGTGCTGCCGACCGTAATGTTGTGCAGACTACCGGCGGCGGAAAGGCGTTGGACCGGGTGGTGATCGCGGTTCTGGGAGTGGCGCTGGCCTGGTTTGCTTCCGATAAGTTTTTGCTCACACCGGCACGTGAACCCGCTATTGTCGAAGCGGTACGGGAGCAGGCGACATCAGAAGCATTGGAACAGGCAAGTATAAAGGCATTTGGCCAATCGATCGCCGTTCAGTCTTTTCCAATATGAAATGAGTCTGAAGGGGCATGGTGTTTCCAATATGAAAT
>CAYZLS010000112.1:0-3212 GCA_964479355.1 uncultured Wenzhouxiangellaceae bacterium
AGGATGGTGAAACTCTTAAGGTCGGCGCCCTGCTTGGTGTCATGGCAACTGCAGATCTGGATGACAGCGTCATCGAAGAATTCATCAGTGCTTTTAAACCCGCCGATTCGGTTTTGAGTCAGGCAGACAGTGACAACACCTCCGTGGACACGACACCGCAAGCAGCCCCACAACAAACAGCAACCCCGGTCGGGTCAGCACGAACACCGTCGCGGCGGGTCAGGGTCAGCCCGGCCGCAGCCCAGCGCGCAAGGGAACTCGGCGTGGATATCGCCAAGGTCACAAGCACGGGGCGCCGAATTTCACCACAGGATGTCGATCGTTATGCATCTGAGCAAGACCGTGCTGAGGTTACCGAATCAGAAACTCCTGCTTACATGGCACTCCCATTGAGCGCCACGCGCAAATCAATTGCCCGCAAGCTGGTCGACGCCAAGCAACAGATTCCACACTTCTATCTGACCATTGATATCAATATGGATGCCGCACTGAAGCGGCGCACAGAAATCAATACTCAATCTGATCAGCAAGTATCGCTCAATGACGTTGTCATGCGCGCTGTGGTCATTGCTCTACAAACGGTGCCAGACGTGAATATTCACCTTGTACATGATGAAATTCGCCGCTTCGGTCAGGTCAACCTAGCCATGGCAGTTGCTACCGATCGCGGCATCATTACGCCGGTGGTACACATGGCGGATTCAATGACCATCATTGAGCTTGCGACCGAAACTGTGGCGCTGGGTAAACGCGCCCGTGATGCTTCCCTGACCCGGGAGGATCTGGACGGAGGCACGTTTACGGTGTCCAACCTCGGGATGTACGGCATCACTGAGTTCCAGGCGATCATCAACCCGCCCCAGGGGGCCATCCTAGCCCTGGGAGTCTGCGAAGAACGCATTGTGCTGGGTGCTGATGGGGCGCAAACAGCCCATGTGATGCGCGCCACCTTGTCCTGCGATCACCGTGCGATCGATGGTGCGCTCGGGGCACAATTTCTGTCGAAGCTGAAAGCCGCTCTGCAAAACCCGGTGGGTCTTTGACGGCGAACCTGATTGGGCTCGTCTAAGCGCCCGATCTGCCACCGGGTCGGCATTCACATCGCCGGGTGACCAGGTGGCCAAATCAACTAGTTGCCGCCTTTGGCGAATCAATCCCAAGCACGGTGTTGACTGCTGTTTCAATCTGCGTGGCGGACGGAATGTAGTCCTGCTCCAGCGAAGGTGTCGCCGGAACGTGTGTATGGGGCGCGGTAACCTTTACTACGGGTGCTTTAAGATAATCATAGGCTTCACAGACGGCCAGGCTGGCTATCTCGGATGCCATGCTGCAGAACGGGTTTGACTCGTCCACCACGACAAGGCGACCGGTCTTTTCCACGCTATCGAGAATGCAGTCCTCGTCCAGGGGCGAAGTTGTACGCGGGTCAATCACTTCAACAGAAACCCCGTTACTGGCAAGTTTATCAGCCACCTGGTTTGCCACATTGACCATCCGCGAGAACGCAACGATGGTTGCCTGATCGCCGCTGCGGGTAATGTTGGCCTGGCCGAAGGGGATCAGGTAAGGCTCGTCCGGAACCTCGCATTCATCCGTATAGAGCATCTTGTGTTCAAACACGACGACCGGATCATCATCCCTGATGGCCTGTGCCAGGAGTCCCTTGGCATCGTAGGCATTCGATGGAATCACACATTTGAGACCGGGGATTGCGGTAAACATCCCATACAGTGTCTGGGAGTGCTGTGGTCCGGCACCGAAACCAGCACCGATCGCAGTGCGGATGGTCACCGGTGTCTTCGCCATTCCTCCAAACATATAGCGGAACTTTGCAATCTGGTTCAGTATCTGGTCAAAACATACCCCGACAAAATCCACGAACATGAGCTCCGCAACAGGCCGTAATCCGGTGAGTGCCGCGCCTCCCGCCGCACCGATGATTGCAGATTCGGTAATGGGTGTGTCGATGATGCGTTCCACCCCAAATTCCTGAATCAGTCCAGCGTGGACCCCGAAAGCGCCGCCACTGGCCTCCTCTACGCCCGAAGATCCTCCGCGACCACCGACTACGTCTTCGCCCAGAATAATGACGGCCGGGTCGCGTTGCATTTCCTGCCGTAGTGCCTCGTTAATCGCATCACGCATGGTTTTAATGGACATAGCGATAACCTCAATAGTTGATATAGACGTCGGAGTAAAGCGCATCACCCGGCGGCGACGGCGCCGCCTTGGCGGCCGCGACCTTTTCATCCAGCATGGGCAAAATCGCCGCATCGATCTCCTTCAGCTCTTCCATCGTGATTTGGCCGGATTCGGTGACACTTGTGATGAAATTCTTGATCGGATCGGCATTCTCCCGCAATTCCCTGATCTCTTCCTTCGTGCGGTAAAGTTGAGGGTCTCCTTCGAAGTGTCCGAAAAAGCGTATGGCTTTGGCCTCGACCGCACTGGGTCCACCACCCATCCTTGCTCGCTCCACCGCCTTGCCGACTGCCTCGTAAACCGCGAAAAAGTCAGTACCATCCACTTTTTCACCCGGCATCCCGAAGGCCTTCGCCCGACCGACGATGTCGTTACCTCCCAGGTGGTAATCAGCACCGGTGAATTCCCCATAGCCGTTGTTCTCATACACGAAAATCATCGGAAGCTTCAACACCGATGCCAAGTTGAGTGCCTCGAACACGGTGCCCTGGTTGGATGCACCGTCACCTATAAAGGCCATGGCGACACCCCCGGTCTTCAGCGTCTTGGCCGTGAGTGCAGCACCAACGGCAATCGGTGGTGCAGCACCGACAATTGCGTTGGCCCCCAACATGCCCTTGTTCATGTCGACAATGTGCATCGAACCGCCTTTGCCGTTGCACAAGCCACCCTGCTTGCAGAAGATTTCCAGCAGCATGCCCCCGACATCGCAACCCTTGGCAATGCAATGACCATGACCTCTGTGCGTGCTACCCACATAATCCTTGTCTTCCAGCGGCATGCAGGCGCCAACGGCAACGGCTTCCTGACCGCAGTAGAGGTGGAGGAAACCAGGCACCTGCCCAGCTTCATTTTCCAGGCGCATTCGTAGTTCGAATTCCCTGATTGTTTTCAGACGCCGGTATGCATCGAGCAGTGTTTTCTTGTCCAGGTTCACGATAAATCTCCGGTTTTATGCGATTTGCTGATTGGGCCAGTGTATCGAACATGACAATTTGTTAACAGGGAAA
>CAYZLS010000112.1:3222-6191 GCA_964479355.1 uncultured Wenzhouxiangellaceae bacterium
TTCCAAAGCCAGGGAGACGTCCATGCCTGCCTTGCCGTGAATAGTGACTAAGCACACAACGAGTTTATCTTCTTGCTTGCCACTGAAATCGCAGTATAATTCAGTTTGAATAGTATTCAAACTAAAAACGTATAAGTTTTTAAAAACAAAGACGTGCGGATGGGGTTTTTGACCAGCGCCGATTTCAAAGCGGCTTTACATTTTGGTGTATGTACTTCAACATAGAATCTAATACTGAAGTTTTTTCATTGTGGTTCAGGTGATCCTTGAACCCAATTTACAGGTAGTCCAAACCCATGTTCACCCTAGTGTGCTTTCTATGTCTCATGCTTTAAGGCGACTGTATCGAAAAACAGGCCGAGTTCCGCACCGGCTCCACGATTACCATGATGAATGCTGACGGGAACCCCTACATGAAGTCGATGGCAGTTTAAGGTATGAGGCTAAAAAACAAAGTGGCAGTCATCACCGGCGGCGCCAGCGGCATTGGTGCGGCAACCGTGAGCCGTTTCGTCGACGAAGGATGCCAATGTGTTATCGGTGACCTGCAGCAAGAAACCGGAACGGCGTTAGCGCGTCAATTCGGCGATGCTGCGGTTTTCGTCCAGTGCGACGTAACGATAGAGGATCAGGTCGCAGAACTGGTTGATACGGCAGTCAGGCACTTCGGTCAACTCGACATCGTTTTCAACAACGCCGGTATTATTGGTGCAATCGGCCCCATCGACACCATGCCCAGCGCAGAATGGCTGGCCAGCATGGATGTTTTACTCAACGGCGTTTTTTACGGCATGAAGCATGCAGCACGTATTATGAAGCTGTCTGGCAAAGGCTCCATCATTAACATGACCAGCACGGCCGGCCTTGTGGGTGGACTCGCCCCGCACCCCTACACAGTAGCCAAGCACGCAGTGATCGGCCTCACCAAGAACTGCGCTGCCGAACTCTGTCACTTCGGGATACGGGTCAACGCCATCGCGGCGGCCGCAATGGCTACCCCCATGGTTGCCGATGCCATTGCCAAAGATCCGACAGCCATGGAAGAGACACTGAAAATGCTTGCCAAGGCGTCGCCTCTGCGGAACCGTCCCGGCCTCGCCGAAGACGTGGCCAATGCCGCCTTGTGGCTGGCGAGCGACGAGTCCGGATATACCACAGGACACACACTGACAACCGATGCCGGCACAACGGCCGGTGCGAACAAGGCGGGTCCAGAGGCAATGTTTGCCGATTATGCACCGATGATCCGCGAAGCTGGACGAAGGGGTCTTTAAACCCGGTTGTGTCGCCAGCAGGGGTTACATTTCCATTCTGATCTCTTGAGACAAGCGCTTGAGAAATCAATATTGACAGCAGGTTGATCGGCCGTCACTTCGACCAACATGCGTAAACGGTAGTAAGTGACCGAACCGGAGCGAATTATGCCCACCACCACGACTGAATGCGATCTGCTGGTCATCGGCACCGGGGCTGCCGGTTTGACAGCTGCCATTACTGCGGCGAAGTCGGGTCTCGAGGTGCTGATCGTCGAGGGTGAGGCTGAGTATGGCGGCACCACAGCCACCTCCGCTGGTGTGATCTGGATCCCCTGCAACCACCATTCGCTCAAACTCTCAGTCACCGCCGACAAGCCGGATAACATGGAAGAAGTACGGCGTTACCTAGCGCATGAGGTCAGCGATTGGGGCAACCAGTCACGGCTCGATGCCTTTCTCACTGCCGGCCCTGAAATGGTGTGCTTCCTAGAGCGCGAGACAGAGGTGAAGTTCAACGCGATGGAGTATCCGGATTATCACGCCGACGCACCCGGGGGTCACACCATGCGCTCTCTCATCGCCGTGACCTATCAAGCCAGCAAACTCGGGCCGGCGCTGCCACAATTGCGCAGCCAACTCCCCCAAACGCTGTTCCTCGGCCTCGCAATTGGTTCCACCCTGGAGATGAAAGCATTCATGAACGCTGGCCGTTCCTTTAAATCGTTGGGCATAGTACTGCGCAAGCTGGCCGGGCATTTCCGCGACCTGCTTATCTACCGTCGCAGTAAACATCTGGTGCGCGGCTGCGCCTTGATCGGCCGGTTGATGCGCAGTGTTCTCGATCTCGGGATTCCCTGCTGGCTTTCCTCCCCCGCCACGGGCCTAATCGTCAGCGACGGCCGGGTAACCGGGGTCCATGTGCAAACCGGGGAAGGCCCGGTGGAAATTCACGCGGCACGCGGCGTGGTCCTTGCCTGTGGTGGATATGCACGAGACGAGGCACGGAGGCTGGCAACCTATCCCTATCACGCAGCCGGCGCGTTCCACGCCTCGACTACCTCGCTCGGAAATCGCGGCGATGGCGTACGTATGGGCGAGCAGGCTGGCGGCGCCTTCGACGTGAAGGTCTCGCAGGTTGGCATATGGATGCCGGTTTCGGTCATCCCGGACCGCAAAGGTCCGAACGGCGTGTGGCCGCATCTGGTGGATCGGCAAAAACCCGGCTTCATCGCCGTCACTAGCAACGGCAAGCGCTTCACCAACGAAAGTGCCAGTTACCACGAATTCGTGCCCGACCTGGTCCGCGCCTGCGAGGCGGGAAAGGAGACCTATTGCTGGCTGATCGGCGATTCCCGGGCGGTGCGACACTGGGGCATCGGCGTCGTGCGCCCGTGGCCAGTACCGAGCCGCCGGCATCTACGTTCCGGCTACCTGAAGCGCGCCGACAGCCTTGCCGAACTGGCGCACATCTGCAGCATCGACAGGGGCGGACTGGCGGCGACTGTAACACGCTTCAACCGCTTTGCCGGCACCGGCGTGGATGAGGATTTCGGCCGCGGCTCACTGATTTACGACCGTTACCAGGGCGACGATGAAGTCAGCCCCAATCCCTGCCTGGGCAAGCTGGAGAAGGGCCCGTTCTTTGCGGTAAAGGTATTGGCCGGTGAGATCGGCACCTATGCCGGCCTGACGACGGATGAACATTCCCGTGTG
>CAYZLS010000113.1:0-6181 GCA_964479355.1 uncultured Wenzhouxiangellaceae bacterium
GGGCCAGAACCCGCTTGTCCTTCGACCCGCGCTCTCCTGAGTGATTGGGAGCGTAACTTCCTTGGCTCCCTCTTGGAGAACGCGAAGAAGTGGGGTCGCCTGACTGCTGGACAGCACGACGAAGTCAAGCGCATCGAAAAAACCAAGCATGGCATTGTCGTGTTGAATGATCCGGCCAAGTCCATGGCCACCAAGGTTCACATCACGCCTAAGGATGCCATGACCATTGCCAAGGCTATATTGAGCAGCGGCGTAGCCTTCCGCTTTGTATTGAGCTTTCCCTTTGTGTATTGGTTTGGCAAACTTAAAGGCCAGCCCAAGAAAAAGGGCAGTCGTCCATGAATGGTGTTGTGGAAAAATTCCTCGCCTCCACCCGGCCCATGCTGATTGGCGGTGAGTGGGTACAGGCTGACTCAGGGGAGTTGATAGAGGTTATCGACCCCGCTACCGAGGCAGTGCTGGCAACCGTCTCCGCCGCTGGCCAGAGTGAAGTAGACGCTGCAGTGACTGCGGCATCCGAGGCATTCCGGCACGGCGCCTGGACTGAAATCACACCTTACGAGCGCAGTAAAATGCTGTGGCGAATGGCAGAACTGCTGGAAGAAAACATTCAGGAGCTGGCGCTGCTGAACACATTGGAAAACGGCAAACCATTGTCTGCCTCTATAGCCGGTGATGTCCCGGCAGCAGCCAAGACCTTTCGCCACTACGCCGGGCTGTGCACAAAAATAGAAGGCAAAACACCGCAAGTTTCGTCTTCGCCGTCCGATTTCCATGCCTATACCCGGCGAGAACCCATTGGCGTGGTGGGGCAGATTGTGCCGTGGAATGGGCCGATTGTTGCGACCTCCTGGAAACTGGCGCCGGCACTGGCGGCGGGCTGCACCACGGTATTCAAGCCGGCTGAGGAAACGCCTCTGACGGCTTTGTTTATGGGCCAGCTATTACAAGAAGCCGCTATTCCTGCGGGCGTAGTCAACATCATTCCCGGTTATGGCCACATCACAGGCGCAGCCATGTGTGTACATGATCAGATACGCAAAATCGCCTTTACCGGATCGACCGAAGTCGGCCAACAGATCGTGCGTAATTCCGCTGGCAATCTGAAAAAAATCTCGCTGGAACTGGGCGGCAAATCCCCGGTGATCATTTGCGCCGATGCCGACCTGAATCGCGCCATTCCGGCTGCTGCCAATGCCATCTTTTTCAACGCAGGGCAGGTCTGTATTGCGGGCTCGAGGCTGTACATTGAAGCTGCGGTTTATGATCAGGTTCTGGAAGGCTTTGCTCAAATTGCCGACAACATGCACGTCGGTCCCGGCCTGAAGGCCGAAACACAAATGGGTCCGCTGGTCTCGCGTAAGCAGCTGGATAGGGTGCTGTCCATGGTTGAACATGGCCATGGCCAGGGCGCACGCGTGGTCACGGGCGGTAATCGCATCGAACAAAGTGGTTACTTCATGCGCCCAACTGTGCTGGCCGATGTGGATCACGACATGACTGTAGTGAGAGAAGAAATTTTTGGCCCGGTAGTCTGCGCCATGAAATTCGATGACATCGATGAGGTGATGGAACGGGCCAATGACACAGATTATGGTCTGGCAGCCAGCATCTGGACGCAGAACCTGGCGCGCGGCCATCGCTTTGCTGCCCAGGTGCAGGCCGGTTTAGTCTGGATCAATTGCCATGCGGTGGCAGATCCGGCCATCGCCTTCGGTGGCTACAAACTATCCGGCTGGGGGCGTGAAAACGGCTGGGAAGGCATGGAGCAGTACATGGAACTGAAATCGGTGGTTGCCAGCCTGCAATGAGTGATATCGCAGGCCAGAGAGTGATTCTGATCACCGGCTGCAGTTCCGGCTTCGGTGCCTTGTGCGCGCGTGAATTTGCTCACGCGGGTGACCAGGTCGTTGCGACCATGCGCAATCCGGCGCAGCAGACGTTTGCAACGGATGTTGCGATTGACGTGCGTACGCTGGATGTCACCGACGCAGAATCCATCCGACATTGTGTCGAGGGTGTGCAGCGGGATTATGGGCGGATCGATGTGCTGATCAATAATGCTGGCATCCATTTGCTCGGTGCCATGGAAGATATGGCCGAACTTGAGTTCCGTCACGTGTTCGAAACCAATTTCTTCGGTGCCATCAACATGGCACGAGCCGTTTTGCCCGGCATGCGTAAGCGTGGACAAGGCCGCATCATCAGCGTTTCATCGATAGGCTCCATGGTAGGTCGTGTGATTGATGGAGCCTACTGCGCCAGCAAGGCAGCACTGGAGACCGCTCTGGAGGCGATGAAATACGAGGTGGAACGCTTCGGTTTGCAGGTATCAGTGGTTTGCCCCAGTGCTTTCCAGACGCAGATTTGGCAGAAGATGCTTATGCCCACAGTTGAGTCAGCCGAGGCGCCATATCATGAATTGCTGGCCTTCCGTTTTGACAAGGTGCGTGAGTCTGTAGCTGAGGGCGAAGACCCACAGACAGTTGCGAGCCTGATACGGCAAATTGCCAGCGATGAGAATCCACAATTCCGATATATCGTCGGCAGCAAAGCGGCTTTGATGCAGCAAACCCTGACCGGCCTGACTGATGCGGAGCGGCAGGCCCTGATCCGAAAGCTGGCCCTTATTGATTGGTGGGTAAGCGGCGATTCAGGCCCGACCATATGAACAAACTGGAAACGCAGATGACCAATGAGCAGCATGTGGATACACCGCAGGTAGAAATCATTGGCCTGAACAAGTGGTTTGGGGATCTGCATGTGCTGAAAGATATCAACTTGCAAATACATGCCGGTGAAAAGGTCGTCATCTGTGGCCCTTCCGGTTCCGGAAAATCGACCTTGATACGTTGCATCAACGCTCTGGAAAAGCATCAGTCCGGCAGCCTGAAAGTGCAGGGTCAGGAAGCAAAAACGGCCAAAGAGATTCGTCTCATGCGGCAAAGCGTGGGTATGGCATTCCAGCAGTTCAACCTGTTCCCGCATCTGACGGTGATGGAAAACCTGACCCTGGCACCGCGACTGGTGCACAACTGTACTAACAGCGTTGCTACTGAAAGGGCCAATTATTACCTCGACAAGGTCAAGCTGAGCGGATATGGCGAAAAGCACCCGGCGCAGATGTCGGGAGGCCAGCAGCAGCGCGTGGCGATCGCGCGCGCCCTGTGCATGGAACCTAGTATGATGCTATTCGACGAGCCCACCTCGGCACTGGATCCGGAAACCATAAGCGAAGTGCTGGAAACCATGATTGCTTTGGCTGAGTCGGGTATGACCATGCTCTGCGTGACACACGAAATGACCTTTGCACGGCGGGTAGCCAATCGGGTGCTGTTCATGGATGAAGGCTGCATCGTTGAAGATTGTGCTCCGGAGCAGTTTTTCGACGCTTCCGGCAATGAACGGGTCAAGCGCTTCCTTTCGCAGGTGCTGGAACATTGAGCTTGAATGAAATTAGGAGGCTTCTTGGCCTGATTTTCCTTGTAGGTGTTGCGCTGCCAGCAGCTGTTTTGGCAGCTAATCCCACTCACCGTGCCAGATCTCACTGGATCCTGGATGGGAATTCTTTCCCTGGTGATTTTCTTTGCTGCCTACGTGCTGATCATCTCTGAGGAGACAATTCGCCTGCGTAAGTCGAAGCCGATCATGGTTGCAGCCGGCTTTATTTGGTTGCTGGTAGCTATCGCCTTTAATCAGCAGGGGTTATTGTTCACCTGTGTTCATGCTCGAGAACTTGATCTCTACCAACCCATGGTTCAATGAGTCAAGTAAACTTTTCAAATTAATCATTTTTTTGATTTATCTTGTTGGTAAAAATAGATGTAAAGAATGGGCAGCATACCTGCAGTGTTTAAAATAGCAAGAATAATGAACCACGCCAGTTGTCTGTTGGTTGCTGCTTTCCATAGAGCAACTAATTTCCAACATGATGACCAAATAATTAGAGGAATAATCCAATAATATAATAACGGGGGTTCAAGCATGTCTTTGAGTTATTCTCGAATCTGGTGTTTAAGAACTTGAAAAAGAGCGGCGTATCTGGTTGATTTGATGTTACCAAGCATTAAAGCAACCAAAGGAGATACGCCACCATGGCTAAGAATAACGTTATTGAACTTGTGGGTCGAGACACGATTGTTGATCCATTGACCAATTTATTAAGAGCAGGCGCAGAGAAATTGATTTTTCAGCGCATTGGGCAGCCCGGTACATACTTGGCGGTATAGCGCCGAGGATGAAAATGTAGCGCGTTTTAACCCCGAACAAGCGCACACTCAATGGCAATCTATCGAGCCAGGCCTGCGGAAACTACAGCATGTACTGGGGCCGGATAATTACGATTTAAGCACCGCAGTGCAACCAGTGGAGTGCCAATGACCAAATCGGCTTAGCCGTGCGTCCAGCCACCCTCGTCGTCCCCGGTCGCCGGTGACTGGCCAAGCATCTCACCTTTCCGGTTAACGCCCAGGCCTGCCACCGTGCGGTTGGCATAGGAAAAATAAGCCGCCACCTGGTTTAGCTCCAGAATTTCGCCGTCCGGAAAACCTGCTTCTTGCAATACACTAATATCCGCTGTTTTAATTTGCCCTGGCGCATTCGTCAGCTTGCGCGCATAAACAAGGCCCAGTTGCTCTTTTGTAGTGAACGGTTCGCTGGCCTCTTGCTGGCCCAAAGCTGCCAAATAGGCTGTGCAATCCATACCGGCGGCGGCCAGCAATTTTCGCAGTCCAGCGACATGGTGAGCCACGCAATATTCGCAGTCGTTAAGCCGACTGACCGTGACCCCAACCGCCTCCAGATACCAGCCAGGCAAATGGTTGCCACTGTGGTGCAAAACCGCCTTGTATAAAGCCATATGGCCTTCCAGTGTATGTGGGCGCAAGCTATGGACTTGCAAAACGTTGTCCACTTGCCCGCCGGGGGCCTGCACTCGTTGATAGATTTTCTCTAACCGGCCTTCCGCCTGTGCTGGCGAAATCACCTTGATATAAGTCATGGTTCATACTCCTACGACGGAAAAAGATTCTGCCTTGAAGAATCTAGCTGTGCCAGGCTTTCGCCGCAAATTTCCCTAATCAACTGTTGGCCACCCGCTGGTAAAATATCGAACATTGAATCTGCATCACCAGTAAAAATGGTAGTGTCCGAATCATCTTTAGAATAGTAACGGTATTGTTCCCGCATCTGTTCGAGTTCTGCTTCATCCAACTGCAAATTAAAACCACGTTCCAGGATTTCAGCGAAAGATTCAGCGTGTCTTAACTGCTTATAGTTAACCAGTTGTAATTCGTTGCTATCTGATTTATCGAACACCAGTTTGAAGTAGTGTGCATAACAATGTGCTAAATACTCTACATCACTCATTCCGGCGGTTGCAGATGGTGAAAACCCGGTAAGTCCATACGCCTGAGCCTGACCCTTGGCACGCAACACCGCTGTGGTTTCCTGTAAAACGGTGGCAATGACCTCTACCGGGTCACGGTACAGGTAAAGTGCAGGTACAGCGGGAAAAGCGGCGCTGATCAAATCCAGGTAAATAATGTTCCAGCTGATTAATTTGACAAAGCACCGCTGGTATTCTGGTCGACGTCTGCGCGCCATGAGCATTACCAGATTTTGCAACATGCGGATATTACGTGCGTTGATTTCAGGCGGGTGTTGCCAATGATCAGTGATAGCAGCCCAGAACCCTTCCTGCAAAGGCCCACCCTGATTAATGATGATATTCCTGGGTGAACGTGACAACGCCTTGGTAAACAGCGTGGAACCGCACCTTGAGACATGAAAAACCAGGCCATCTGGTGCTACGCCATCGATGGCCAGGTCATCGCGCGTCAGCAACTCTAGGTCGGTTGAAAACATTTCCTCAATGGCATTCTCCCCAGCGAGACGTTCAATGGTGTATATGTATTTCCACTCCAGCAGCGGCGTGGCTCCGATATCGGCGAAATAAACCAGGCCGTTAGCGCTCGGATTGATGGCGACAGGAACCAATCCCGGTTGGCTGTGCAAACGTTCAACTGCCTTGTCGGTCGACAAATACTGCTCGCGAATCCCGAGCAACAGGTTTTCCATAACATCGTGGTCAGCTAACGCATATAGCATCGTTAGTGTCTCACGTTAGCAAGAAAAGCCATGATGGCATCAGCCGCCCGCACCGACGAGGGCGTGTCGGTCA
>CAYZLS010000114.1:0-6159 GCA_964479355.1 uncultured Wenzhouxiangellaceae bacterium
AACCGGTGCCAGCGAGAACGCGAGACTAGGCAGGTTTTCAGTTTGTTCCAACATTCGGCCCTGGGCATCATAAAGACCGGTGACAAAATCCTTTGCCTCACACAAAATCGGTGAACGTGCGGTTTGCTCGACCGACATGCTCATCTCGTCGGTAATTGATTTAAAGGTCCGGGCGTAAACCGACAGCAAAATGGGATCTATCTGGCTCGTGGCCGTGTTTTTGTTAACTGTATTCATTGCTGGCCTCCACTTATGTCGGTACCCAGGAGATCTTCCCTGCCCTTTGCATAAACGGCAAATGACCCGTACTGATCCACCACACAATCATAACTGCCACTGATCAGGATGGCCGTGGTGACCTGCTCAATCATCGCCGGCCCTCTTAGCCGGTTACCAAAGCGCATTTTATGCCCATCATAGACCGGTACCGGTCGGAATTCCCTGGCCGATAACAGGTACATATCCCGCTCGCCCTTGAGCGCTGGCGTTGCATCCTCGCCCGCAAAATCCTGCTTACGAAAAGCCAGTTTCCCGGTTTCACCAACCGCCTGTAAACGAACATTTATCAAATCCACACTGACATCTTGATCTTCCAGAGAGTACCCGTACAAGCGATCATGTTCGGCATGAAACGCAGCGTGGATTGCGGCCGTATCGCCCATCTCAATCCACTCACGTTCGACCACCACAGATACTTCGTGGTATTGCTTCTGGTAGCGGCAATCCAGTTTGAGCTGGAACTGCTGGCGGGCCGCGGGAATATTCTCATCATTTAACATCGCTGTTCCTTCAGCGACCATGCAGGCTACTAGGTTCTGCAGGGCAGACCAACTAATTTCACTCAAGCGGGCAAAAAATGTCCGCACAAAATCATGTTTCAAGTCACCGATCAACATGCCGACCGCGCAAAGTATGGATGACTCACGCGGTACGATCTGGAAGGGAATTTGTAATTCCTCACAGATCATGTAGGAATGAATCGGGCCGGCCCCGCCAGCCACCACCATTGGGAATTCGCGTGGATCAAAACCGCATTTGATAGTTACCTCGCGCACACCCTGTGCCATATTGTTGCAGGCAACGCGGTACATACCGGCAGCCGCAGTCACTATATCCATGCCGAGCGGGTCAGCAATGTGCTTTTTAATCGCTGCCCGTGCTGCATCTATGTCCAACTGCATCGTGCCACCGGCAAAAAAGTCCGGGTTCAGATAACCCAGTACCAGGTTGGCATCGGTACAGGCCGGTAAGCTGCCACCCTGGTCGTAACTCGCCGGACCGGGCACCGCGCCGGCGCTTTGCGGGCCCATGCGCAACAGGCCGCCTTCGTCGATCCAGCCAATTGAACCACCGCCTGCGCCAATGGTATGTATCGCCAGCATAGGCAGGGCAATTCGGTGACGGTCGATCACCCCTTCGTTCACCAGCACCGGGCCGCCTGTCACCAGTGCTGCCTCAAAACTGGTACCACCCATATCTATCACAATGCAATTATCCTGGTCGTGGGCCTGGGCATAAACCAAACCTGCGCCGGGTCCGGCCGCCGGCCCTGAAAGCAGGGTCAATGCCGCTGTCTTGCGTGCAGTGCCGGGGGTCATGACACCACCATTGGACTGCATGATCAGTAGCAGACCGTTAAAACCGTGCTTGCTCAGTCGAGTGGTCAGCCGCGCGAGGTAAGCATTTAAGATGGGGCCGATATAGGAGTTGAGCACAGTAGTACTGACGCGCTGGTAAAAGCGGATTGAAGGCAGCAAGTCGGTTGATACCGTCAGATAGGCATTGGGAAGTTTTTCACGCACTAGTTGTGCTGCACGGTGTTCGTGATCGGTATTGGCGAAGGCATTCATGAAGCAAATCGATACCGCTTCAACCTCTTCTTCCTTGAACAATTCGATGGCAGCCTCGACCTGCTCGAGACTGAGAGCCTCCACTTCACTGCCATCACGGCGCAAGCGCCCATCCACACCCACCCGCAGATAGCGGGGTACCAGAGGTTCAACGTTGGTGCAACGATTGTTGTACTGTTCTTCACGGATACCGCGCCGCATCTCCAACGCATCACGTACACCTGTAGTCGTGATCAGCCCCGATTTCGCTCCGTTGCGGGTAAGGGTAGCGTTGGTGGTCACAGTGGTGCCGTGCACAATGGTTTCGACAGACGCCATGAAATCAGCCAGCTTGAGCGGTGGGTTTTGCTGGCTGGCGATCTCGGTTAAACCATTGATCACAGCATTGGAGGGATCATCAGAAGTTGACAACACTTTAAATATTTCCGGCTCACGGTCTTCCCAGGCCACTAGGAAATCTGTAAAGGTTCCACCAACATCAATACCGATTTTTAATCCCATGACCTACGCTCTCCCGGAATCTGCTGGCCGGCTTTCGGACTGGCTATTTTGTTGTTGCCACTGTTGTATCACAAGTTGCTGCAATTCTTCTTTGAGGACTTTGCCCATCGCATTGCGTGGCAGTTTATCAACCATGATAACTTCCCGGGGGCGGGAAAACCGGGATATTTTACCCACACAAAAACCCAGCACCTGATCTGCATCCAGTGAATATCCCGCTTTGGTCACCACTACTGCCACTGCAACCTCACCCCAATAGTCATCCGGCCGGCCAACTACTGCAAGCTCTTCAATTTCGGGGCGCGCTACCAGCAGATTCTCGATCATTGCAGGATAAATGTTTTCCCCACCAGAGATAATCATGTCCTTGATCCGCCCATCAACGTACAAAAAGCCCTCTGCGTCGAAATGTCCGACATCACCCGTGTGTAGCCAGTGATCGGTGAATACTTCATGAGTTGCTTCAACATCACCCCAATATTCATTCATTACATTGTCACCACATACAAGAATTTCACCTTTCTCACCCTGCCTCACCTCGGCACCTTTTTCATCAACCAACCGCAATTCGCAGTGCAGGGCAGCTTTACCGGTAGATGCCGGCTTGCGCGCAGCCTCAGCTGCGGGTGTATAAGCTGCAATGGGGCCTGTTTCTGTCGCACCATAAATTTGCACCATCGGCGCACCCCATGCGCATACATCTGCCACCATTTTTGAGGGTACAACGGTTGAACCAACCGCAATCATCCGCAGACTGCCAGGCTGTGTGCGCAACCAGCGCGGATCATCCATGAGCGCCAGCATTACAGTCGGAACCACCAGTGTCAGCGTGATGTCTTGCTCCGCCAGCGCTTCAAAAAAGAGATCTGTTTCGAATCGCCGGTGAAGCACCAAGGTCGCACCCGCGTGCAATGCCGGTAATGATTGAATATTGAGGCCACCCACGTGGAACATCGGTAATACCGTCAAAATAACGTCATCTGCGGTGAGTGTGTGCATATGCGCCGAGTTCAATGCATTACACAATATGGCGTTCTTGCTCAGCAGCGCGCCTTTGGGTACACCGGTTGTCCCCGAGGTATAACAAAGCAATACGCCATCTGCTTCACTAAGGCCTACAGGCCTCGAAAATGCCGGCATGCCCTGGCTTTTGAGCTCCAACTCTGCCCAGCCAGTCCAACCCTCATGTATACCCTCAAAATTGATTAAGCGGATATCCCCAAGTTGCTCGCTGACCGCGCTGACATGCGCTATGAAATCTTTTTCAACCAGCAAGGCCACCGGTTTGGCGTGGCGAAGAAGTTGTACATGCTCAACGCCGGTCAAGCGCCAGTTGAGCGGTAACAACACAGCGCCAACCCGAGCACAGGCAAACAGCAATATAATGAGCTGAGGTGAATTCAGACCGAGGTAAGCCAGCCGGTCTCCGGGCTGGAGGCCGAGTGTAACACCCAAAACCTGCGCAAACCGGCCGATCTGATCTGCCAACGCTGCATAGCTCAACCCGCCCCCGGCATATTCAATGGCCGGTTTATCGGGTGTGGAATCAGCTCGGTATTTGATCCAGTCAGACAAATCCATTATATCTATTACCTAAGCAACCTCTGATCTATTTCGGGATAGCGAAGCCTTGCCAAATCATTACGTCACTGACACATCGACCTTAAACTACTTGCATTGCTCTTGACTTGGCGCAATAGCCAGCGCGAAACAATCAGATAAAGTAAAATATTACACGCTATGATACTAACACTATAGTTTAATCTTAAACGGTATTTAGGTACTATAATGCTACTATTGCTGCCAGAGCCAAGTTGATGGGGAAAAAATCATGCTAGCCAGTTATATTCCTTACGGCGCTTACTGGAGCAGCCCATTTGCCCGTTGGCAGGGCAGCCTTGGACACCTTCCGAGTGTAGAATTCGCTGCGCACGTTGCGCGCGAAGCACTGGCAGCACGGGGTATCGCTGCAGAAGTGTTCGATGCCGGAGTTCTTGGCATGACCGTGCCACAGCAGTATTCCTTCTTTGGGTTCCCGTGGCTGGCCGGCATGTTGGGCACCGACCACATCGGCGGTCCGACCATTAGCCAGGCCTGCGCCACCAGCGCGCGGGTACTGTCCGTAGCAGCTCAGGAAATTGAAACCGGTTCAGCCAGTTGCATGCTGGCCGTCACCACTGACCGGCTCTCCAATGGGCCACATATGTATTACCCACGCCCCGGTGCCCCAGGTGGTATCGGCACCCACGAGAACTGGGTCCCTGATAACATGGGATGGGATCCATATGCGCGTGTGGATATGACCCAAACAGCCGAAAATTGTGCCAGCAAGTGGAACGTTTCAACTACAGAGCAACACGAAGTCGTACTGCGACGCCTCGAGCAGTACCAGGATGCGCTGGCCGATGATTCAGCTTTTCTGAAGCGCTTCATGACCCTGCCCTTTGATGTGCCGGACGTACGTTTCAGAAAAACCGTGGCCAGCATGAGCGGTGATGAGGGAATATTTGAAAGCACGGCTGAAGGCCTGGCTAAGCTACGTACGGTCAAGGAAGGCGGAACAATTACTTTTGGCGGGCAGACGCACCCCGCTGACGGCACCGCCGGCATGATTGTAACCTCCCAGGAAAAAGCCAGTGAGTTGTCGGCAGACCCAGCGATTGAAATCAAACTTGTTTCATTCGGCCAGGCACGGGTGGAAAAAAGCTTCATGCCGGCCGCAACCATCCCGGCATCAATGCAGGCACTTGAGCGGGCCAACATTGGCATTGCCGATGTAGCTGCGATCAAGTCACACAACCCGTTTGCGGTCAATGACATCGTTTTCGCCCGTGAAACCGGTACTAATCTGATGTCCATGAACAATTACGGTAGTTCATTAATCTGGGGCCACCCACAAGGACCTACCGGTATGCGGGCGATTATGGAACTGATCGAAGAGCTTGCATTGTCAGGCGGTGGCTGGGGTCTGTTCCAGGGATGCGCTGCTGGCGACACATCGATGGCCGCAGTGCTTAAAGTCGGCAAGTAACATATGACACTCAAACAAATTTCAGTCTTTCTTGAGAACTCGCCAGGCCGGTTGCTTGAAGTTGCAACCGCATTTGGGGACGCAGGCATCAACCTCAAAGCTCTGAGTCTGACCGGCTCTTCCGGCTTTGGGGTGTTGCGGCTCATTGTCTCTGATCTGCAACAGGCGCGAACCATTGCCATGGAACATCGTTGGCCCGCCAGGGTGGATGAGGTTGTAGCGGTTCGAATTGCCGATGATCCTGGTAGCCTCGCCAAACTACTCGCACCTCTTTATGAGCAACGCGTTGATGTGGAATATATGTATTCCATTTCCGAGCTTTCTGTGGCCGAAGCGGTGATGATTTTTGGCTTTAAAGAGACTGGGGAAGCCGTCAACGTACTACAGAACTGTAGTGCGGTTCTGTTATCAGGAGCCGAGTTTGGGGCGCTTGGAAGCGAGGGAAACCAGGCAAGATGAACAGCCAGGAAAAAATAGATTTTTCCCCCAATAAAATTGCCATTATCGGTGCGGGCCCGGTTGGCTGTGTGCTGGCGGCCAGTTTTTCGAACGCTGGTCACGAAGTAGTATTGTGTGACCTTGTAGATGAACTTCTGACCCAGGCACTGGATCCTGGAATCCGTATCGAGGGCGAGATTAAAGTCAGTGGTCGAGTTGCACAAACGGTGCAATCGGTGGATGCCCTGGCTGATGTTTCACCCGATCTCATTTTTGTCACATCCAAAGCCACCGCGCTGCCGTTAATCGCCTCTGCCATGCAAAGTTTCCATCGCCCGG
>CAYZLS010000115.1:0-6123 GCA_964479355.1 uncultured Wenzhouxiangellaceae bacterium
AAAAAAGGCAGGTCTGGTGATGGCGAACCTAGCGTTGGGCGCTTACCAACACCGGATTGCTGAGCAGTTTGGTATTGAGCCTGGCGCAGAACTCAAAGCGGCCATCGATATGGCAGCCAGTCTTGAGTTACCGTTACAACTTATCGATCGGGATCTTGCAACCACTCTGAAAAGAAGTTTTAGGGCTATACCCTGGTACAAGCGTATATTGCTGACGACCGGGTTGGTACTGAGTTCGGTCAGTTCCGAAGAAATTGATGAAGAACAGATTGAAAAACTTAAAGAAGGCGATATCCTGGAAGCCACCTTTACTGAGTTTGCGGCGCAGTCTCCCGAACTCTACGCCGCACTGATCGCAGAGCGGGACCGGTTTATGGCCGCCCGCCTGCGGCTGGAAAACAGCGCCAATGCCGGTCAGCGGATTCTGGTAGTAGTAGGCGCAGGCCACCTGGAAGGCCTGGCAAAATACCTCAGCGCAGACCTGCAGGACCCGGAAGCGGAGATTGCCAGCCTGGCCAAGATCCCAAGGCCTAAACGCTGGCCAAAATTAGTACCCTGGCTAATCGCCGCGTTGGTATTAACGGGTTTCTGGATGGGTTTTTCCCGCAGCCCGCAATTGGGTTGGCAATTGATCACGCTCTGGGTGGTGATCAATGGTGGGCTGGCAGCGTTGGGTGCTCTGATTGCGCGTGGCCACCCACTAACCATTTTAAGTGCCATAGTTGCCGCACCATTGACATCTCTGAACCCGGCCATTGCTGCTGGTATGGTGACGGGCGTGGTGGAGTCCTGGCTGCGTAAGCCAAAAGTTTCCGATCTGGAGCGCCTGCGTGATGATGTAACCACCCTCAAAGGCTGGTTCAACAACCCGGCAACCCGCATACTGCTGGTATTCTTTTTCTCCAACTTGGGATCCGCTATTGGTACCTGGGTGGCAGGCTTCCGGATTTTTGAAGCACTGAGTTAGACCTCTTTACAATGCAGATCAGACCTTACACACTACCAAATCCCGTTGCGCTTGCACCGATGGCCGGGGTTACCGACCTTCCATTTAGGCAGCTTTGCCGAGAACTGGGTGCGGGCTATATGGTCACAGAAATGGTCAGTTCAAAACCACATTTAAGACATTCCCGCAAGTCCTTACAACGCAGCGATTTTGCTTTGGAACCCGCCCCTATAGCAGTGCAGATCGTAGGTGGTGAACCTGAGCAACTGGCCGCAGCAGCCCGCCATAATGTTGCTCTAGGTGCACAGATCATTGATATCAATATGGGCTGCCCCGCCAAAAAAGTTTGCTCCAAACAGGCGGGTTCCGCCTTGCTCTCCGACCCCCTATTGGTTAAGCAGATACTTGATGCTGTGGTGGCTGCAATAGAGGTACCGGTGACACTGAAAATTCGCACCGGCCCGGACTCTAGCAACTGCAACGGGGTTGAAATTGCCCAACTTGCAGAAAAATGCGGCATCGCGGCTCTGGCAGTGCATGGCCGCACCCGTGCAGATCGTTTCCGGGGCAATGCCGAATATCAAACCATCCGCAGTATTTGCTCGCAGGTGTCCATACCGGTATTTGCCAATGGAGATGTCACCACACCGCAGCAGGCCCGTGCAGTATTGGATTACACCCAAGCTGATGGCTTAATGATCGGCCGTGGCGCACAGGGAAACCCCTGGGTGTTTAAGCAAATTAATCATTACCTGCGCACTGGCACTGAATTGCCGGCACCCACTGCACACGAAGTCCACACAGTGATGCGTGATCACCTGCAACGATTGCACTGCTTTTACGGTGAAACCGCTGGTGTACGCATTGCGCGCAAACATATTGGCTGGTACCTGCAAGCACGCGGCGGTACAAAGCCTGCGCTTTATGATTTAATGCGCGTTACAACTGCAAAAGCACAATTCCAGCTACTGGAACAGTACTTTTTAACCCAATCTGAACTGGCAACCTGATCTGAGATGAACTGGAAGGAAGGACTGTTTAAGCCAAAATGGCAACACAAGAATGCGGCTATCCGACTGCAGGCTGTTACCACTGAGCAACACCCACAATTTTTTGACTGCCTGCTTGACATCGCCGGCCAAGATGAAGACCCGCAGATCCGTTGCGCTGCTATCAAGCGCCTGCATCAACTGGAAAACATTTTACAGTTGCATGCCAAAGAAACTGATCTCGCAGCAAGCACACTGCTGGCAACCCGTATTTTCCAGCTCGCCATCTCTAGCGCTGACGACCGGCCACTGCTCGAATTACGCGTCCAGGTGGCAAACACTACTACTGATAGAAAGTTAATCGAACAACTGGCACAGCACGCACCTGAAGCCGAATTAAGGCGGGCCGCTATCGCCAGGATAGAACGGCAAGGATTACTGGGGGATTGCAGTATCAGCGACGACAATGCGCAAAACCGTCGCTACGCAGCCAGTCGGATCAGCCAGCAAACCACCCTGAAACGTGTCATTGCTGCATTAAGGAAAAAAGATAAAGTGCTTTACACTGAATTGCAGCAACGCTTGCAACAGGAATTATTACAACGCTCTGATCCAGGTGCTGTGCAGGCAGAAGCCTTACGAATCTGTCTGTTGTTGGAACATCAAGTGGTCGAAACTGAGCAACAAGACATAGCAGCGCTGCATGCTGCTTGGAAGCAAATTGCAGCGCAGGTTACAGCCGAAATGACGGCCCGCTATGAGCGGGTCTGTGAGCGTTTAGCAGCACCCAAAACGCCTAAAAAAACAAGCTCTAATGCCCCGTCAATCGATAAACCCACGGTCACGGAGGCAGACCCTGAAGCCACATCTCCTGAGCCTGTAAAAACCACGCAGGCTGAAGAAGCACTGGATCAGGCAAGCCCGGTGGAGCAATTGAAACCGGTTGAACCAGTGGAGCAGCCCAAATCTGATCAAGTTAAAAAAGGAACCAGACAGCACCTGCATCTCGAACAATTATTGACCCAGGCCGGCGAATTGTTAAACGAACTGGAACTGACCCTGGAGCAAGGTGAGCTACAAACCGCTTTGGCAAAACAAGCCCAATTACAGCAAGCGGGAAAAAAACTTCAGGTATCCAGAGAGCACCGGGCTCCCTGGCAGAAAATTAAGCAAAAACTTGCAGCCCAGCAGCCACGCCTGCGTGAGTTACGCGACTGGCACCATTGGTCTAACAATAAAATACGCAAACGCCTGATCGCCGAAATGGAGGTTTTACCGGCGGTAGGCCTGCACCCGGATGCCCTGCTCGACCGGATGAAAGCCTTGCAGGCAGAGTGGAAGTCGCTGGAGGCGAGTGAGCAAATTCTAGGCGGCAGGCATTTCGCTGCTGCTCCATGGATGTGGAGGAAATTCAATGCTGCCGGACATTTGGCATTTGAGACTACGCGTTCTTTCCTAGATAAACGTGGCGAAATCCAATCACGCAACCTGGAAACATTGACCACTTTCTGTACCGAACTGAAACAACTCACCCTGGCTGAACCCACTGACTGGTCAGCCCTGGGTAAAGCCCTGAACCGGGGTCGTAAAAAGCTGCACGAATTGAAAAACCTACCAGCACACCAACGACAGAAACTGGCTAAACAACTCAAATCTGCGCTGGATAAGGCCAACTCAACCATGCAGGGCCACTACCAGCAGGTGGAAAAGGCGAAAATGAAGTTGATCAGGTCTGCCAGTCAGTTGGAGTACATGGCAGAACGCAGCGAGGCTATTTCCCAGGCCAAGTCCCTGCAGTCACAGTGGCAACAAGCGGGTAGCTTGTGGCGCAGTCGCGAACAGGCTTTGTGGAATCAGTTCCGTGAACACCTTGACCCCCTGTTTGCGCAGCTCAAAGAACAGCAGGAAAGTGCACGAGCTGCCATTGAAGAGAACCGCAGCGAACAAACGACCCTCATTACCGACTTACAGGCTATACTCGAGTCCGGCGATGATTTACCTGGCCAGGGGGGTAAGGTTCAAGGCTTGCAAGACGGCTGGAAAGCAATTGCCCGTCCTGACCGAAGACTGCAGGAGTCTTTTCAATCGTTGTTGCAGGACTATCAGCGCCGGGTTAATGAATTCGAGCAACAGGCACAGCGTGCTGCAGGTCAGCGCTGGTGGCTTAAATCTGAGTTGTTGCATCAACTGGCAAGCCTCGACATGGATGACAAGGCAGCCGCCAAGTTAATGACCGGGTTACAACAAAAATGGCCGGTAGACAGTTCAGATACGCCGGTAGAGCAATTTTTGGACCACGACTACCAGAATTTTATAGCGGGTAAAGCAGGTAAAACCGAAGCTGCTACTGCACAGGAAGTTGAAGCACTCGCTCGTGCCCTGTGCATCCGGATTGAATTCATTGCTGGTCTGCCATCACCGACCGAGGAACGTGAGCAGCGTATGCAATACCAGGTCGATCGCCTGGCTGAATCCATGTCAGGTGAATTAACCCGGCGACCGGCAATTGAAGAGGCTGAAGCTGAAGAGCAGACGTGGCTGGGCATGTATGCACTGGCTGAGCCTTGCTACAGTGCTTTCGCCGCCCGGGTGAAGCAGGCATTATCGACCATATTGGAAAAAAATAATGAATAAATACAATATATTAAGATTGATAATTTATGTAGTTTATCTATTGCTCTTTAGTGGTTTCGCAGCTGCTGCAGAAAATGAACCACAAGCTGCGGGCAGTTGGCTAGCGATCCTGCCACCGTTACTGACCATTGTCGTTGCATTAATGTGGAAACGGGTTATACCGGCGCTATTTATGGGGATATGGCTGGGGGCCTGTGCGGTCAATGATTTTGGCCTGTTCGGACTCTGGACCGGTTTGCTTGATTTGTTTCAGGTATACGTGCTGGGCGCTTTGGCAGATTCCGACCGGGCATCGATCATCCTGTTTTCCCTGATGGTAGGCGGCATGGTGGGAATCATTTCCCGCAATGGTGGCATGCAGGGCATCGTCAACCACATTGTCCGGTGGGCAGATTCAGCTCGGCATGCCTGCTTGGCCACCTCTGCTTTGGGTATCGCGATCTTTTTTGACGATTACGCTAATACGCTGGTGGTCGGGAACACCATGCGGACAGTAACCGACTCCATGCACATTTCCCGGGCTAAACTAGCTTACATTGTTGATTCTACCGCCGCGCCGGTTGCCTGCATTGCCCTGGTCACTACCTGGATAGGATATGAAGTAGGTCTGATTGGTGATGCCATCAGCAAACTACCCGATTTGAACAAAGAAGCTTACTTGCTGTTTTTAAACACCATTCCCTACAGTTTTTACCCGGTCATGGCGATTGTATTCGTGGTCATGATCTCTGCCAGCGGGCGAGATTTCGGCCCCATGCTCGAGGCTGAAATCCAGGCGCGCAAATATAGCGTCACAAAGGCAGATACTGCTGTGGACGACAACCAGGATAGTGCTCCAATAGAACCCATGCCAGGTAAGCCGCAACGTGCTTTCAATGCATTCATACCCGTGCTGGTGATGGTTTTTGGTGTGCTTGGCGGTTTATATGTCACTGGTAAAGCCGCCGTGGCTGATATCGATCAGGCGAGCTTGCGCGACATTATCGGCCATGCAGACTCCTACAAAGCCCTGATGTGGGCGTCCCTTTTGTCCATGCTGTCCGCGGCTTTACTCTCGCTCGGTCAGCGCATCATGAACCTGGAAGAAGTGGTTAACGCCTGGTACCAGGGTGTACGTTCGATGCTGTATGCATTGATCATCCTGGTGCTGGCCTGGTCAATGGGTGAAATTACCGATGTTCTCAGGACTGCAGATTTTCTGGTTACCGTGCTCGGGAATTTCCTGCCAGCATTTATCATACCCGTTATCGTATTTCTGATCGCAGCTGCCACGGCATTTGCCACCGGCTCAAGTTGGGGTGCGATGGGTATTTTACTGCCATTATCCATACCCCTGACCTGGGCGGTGATGCAATCCCAGGGCCAGACCGGGCCGGAACATATGCACCTGCTGTATTCATCCATAGCCGCAGTACTTGCCGGCAGCGTCTGGGGTGCTTGGTGTACTATAGACGCCCTTTGCTGAGTGTCGAGAGCACCGACCCGCTACGTGAAACCCTGGGTCTGTTTTTCACGTTTCTGCAGAACAAATGGTATGTGGATGAGCTGTACCAT
>CAYZLS010000116.1:0-6108 GCA_964479355.1 uncultured Wenzhouxiangellaceae bacterium
ATGGCCGTATTGGCGCAAATTACGATTTCAACGACCGCTGGCAAATTGAATCTTACCTGTTATTTGCCGGTAACCAGGGAAGACTCAGCCCTCGTGATATACGGGATCCACGCATCAATCCGCTGGGCACCCCAGCCTGGGCCAGCTTGAACCTGTTGCTGGACTGGCAAGCAAGCCCGGCATTGCAACTGGGCTTGAGACTTGAAAACTTGACTGACAAAGCCTATCGAGAACACGCTTCAGGTATTGATGCTGCCGGGCGTAATGTTGGTCTATGGTTGAGCTTCAGCTTTTAACAGGCCCGATCATCAGCACCATTGATATTGACATTCTGCTACTTTCAGCCATGCTGGTGGCCTTTCGCGACGATATTGATGGGTTATGTCGGTATTAAAAGAACTCAACAGACGAAACGTTTTCCGGGTAGCGCTACTCTACGTGGTAGCCGCCTGGTTTGTCCTGCAAGTAATCGGGTTTATATTTGCCCAACTCGGTATACCGGATTGGACTTTCCGTTTTATTTTTGCCCTTCTGGTGGTCTGTTTCCCCCTGGTGATGGTATTTTCATGGATTTTTAAACTCACCCCGGAAGGTATCAAGCGGGAACATAATATTGAGGCGCAGGCATCCATCACCATCCAGACAGGGCGCAAATTAAACCGCGTAACCATGATGCTGCTGGCGCTGAATATTTTTGTTGCTGTGCTCGAAAATATTTTATAAACCCCCACAACTCGTCAGTCCCTCTGGGATTACTCCAGGACGTATAGCTGCCATAAATCTTTGCGTGTCATTTGCAAGAAAGGCCGCATGGCCAGGCAATCGGTTTTGCCGATGTTTTTTCAAGGCAACGCATTTCTTCAAACTTGGCTCGCGTGCGTTCACCCACGAGCGTATCCAGACCATTTTCCCGCATCATCAGCACGCCTTTAGCGCGCAATGCCAGTTCAGTGTACAAGCGCAGGTAGCAAAGCATGTCTACAACAATCAGCCCTGCGAGTTTGTGTCTTAACTCTTCCAGAAAACGACCGATTTTTGAGGTCGTGAAGGTACCTAAATTAATTTGTTCCAGTAGTAGCGCATCTTCGTCAAAATCAACCTCTAGCCAGTTGTGCATGGCGCGGGCACTGTGCTGATAAACGAGCATGAATATCGGTGGCAGAATCAATAACGTTCCGAGTGTCGTCAGGATTGCTGAGCCAGGAAAATGATTGTAGATGGAATGCAGGGTAACAGCGAAAACCAGCCCGGGAATATACAGCAAAGGGTTAATTTTTATGCTGCGCTCGGTCAGCACCTGCGATATGACGCCAAATAGTGCTGCTACTCCGCCGTGCATGATCGCCGTACCAAAGCCACGCACGACCCACAGTGCAATGTGTGCATCGGAGGTAAGGTTCAAATAATAAATGTTTTCCACCACACTGAAACCCACACCGACTGCAAAACCCAAAATTGTGGGGTCAACCATAAAACCAATGCGGTTGGTTCTGAATAGAAAAATCAATATGGCCGCTTTGAGCCCTCCTTCGATGAGCGGTGCCACGTAACGGGAGTATGCTTGCAAATCCCAACCAAGCAATCCGATGATATAGCCATTGATCCAGTAGCCTGCGACCGGCAATAAGGCTCCGACAAACATAACCCATAAAATAGTCTTGATGCCGACCAATTTATAACTATCCATATAGAGCAGGACAATCAGAAAAATAAGCACCGGTAGCAGGCCAACGGGAGCCCTGGAAAGCAGATCAATCAGCATGGCAAGATCTGGCAGCACGAAAATGCAGAATTGGTCCCTGTCCACCTGAATGGTACTTGACCACATGACTGACTGGATCCAGAAAACCCATGAATGCCGTAATAAACCGATCATCAGGTAAGTCTTCCGACAATTGGTTGTTAACCTGCATATATGCCTGATCAAGGCTTGCCCCAAGCCTGAATACGACTCGCAACATGGCCTGCATCTGTGTGGCTGACAGGGCCGGACCAAAGCCGTGACCCGTCGCGTCTCCCAGCAGCATAAATAATCGACCTTCCAACATGACCAGGCCATACAAATCGCCGCCAGTATAATCCGTAGGCTGAAAATGCCTGTGCAGGTCATAACCTGGCACTTCCGGCATGGTGTCGGGCAGTGTGCTGAGTTGTATCTCACGCGCGACAGCAACTTCCTTATTCAGGATCGCATTGACGAGTAACTCGTCACTCATGTAGGCGTGTTGAATCGCAACAGCAGCTTCAGCAGCCAGCGCGGGACCGATCCATTCATCGTGTTCATCAAATTGACCCGGCTCTGCACCCAACCACTGCATCACATCCAGCAGTGACTCATCCTGACCCAGGATGGGCACATTCAACATTGACCGGGTTTCACCACCCGGTATGTGCACGGGGTATTCCTAGAAGAGTTCGTCATTTCTGCAGTCAGGAATGTTGGTGATGTCATGACTAAGAGCGCATTGTCCAGCCCAGCCCTGACCGATTTCCAGGTGTGGTGGCGCGCCCGTGGATGGAACAACCATAGCCAATTGTTGTGAGTTCTGTTGCAACAACCACAGTACGTCGGTTTCAGCAACGATTGCCACCCTGCCAACCTCGATGACCTCTCTTAACAGCTCTGGCATGGCCTCCGGTGAAGCGAGACGATGTAATATCCCCAGGATGCTGACCAGCGATTCACGGGTTATCTCGTTGGAGTGATCAAGGTGGTGTATAAGTACTCTATTATTAGTGGTTGATTAATATAGCAACAAAAGCATTTTCATAGAGCAATAATTTCTTTCGACTTACAGATTTGCTACAAATTATTCTGGCTCAACTCCTGGACTTTCCGGTTGAGCAAGGCCAACAAATAATCAACCTGGCCAAGATGCGTCCGGAAATGTAAAACCGCCAGTCGCAACACGAAATTACCATCAATTTGGGTTGAACTGATAAAAACCTTCCCATCCTCCCGGACAGCTCCGACCAGGCGTTGATTGAAGCTATTCGCATCCCGCCCTGCAGGTACATAGCGAAACGTAAATACTGATAAATCCGGCTCAGGACCCATTTCCCAGCTCGGTGTATTGGCAAGTTGTTGATAAAAATACCTCGCCAGCCAGATCTTTTCAGCTAAAGCAGCACGAAAAGCCGCAACCCCAAATAACTTCAACGGCAACCAAAAGCGCAGACCCCTGAACGGACGACTCAACTCCAGTGACAGATCCGCAGGCGAATACTCGCCCTCGCCAGGGCTGGCGTCCTGCATGTAATCGGCGTTATAGGCCTGTGCCCGCGCCAACCAGTCGACCTCTTTAACCAGAACTGCACCGGAACCATAAGGCAGGAACATACCCTTATGCGGATCCATCACAATGGAGTGGGCCTTATCAAGCCCGCGCAATACTTCCCTGCCCTCTTCACACAACAAAAAGAAACCACCATAAGCGGCATCAACATGCAGCCATAAGTTATGCCGCTTGACCACGTCAGCAATTTGCTGAATCGGGTCAACTGCACCGGTATCAGTGGTACCCACCGATGCCGTAACCAGCCACGGCTGCAAACCGGCAGCCTGGTCCTCCTTTATCATCCGTTCCAGTTCTACGACGTCCATGCGGAAATTCTTATCCATTGTCACTACTCGGTGATGACAATCTGCAAGGCCGGCTGCACGTAGAGATTTAGCCACGCAATGGTGGACCTGCGCCGTCATATACACGCAGCTGTGGTCTACGTCACGGGCCCGAATACCCATTATTTCCCGTGCTGTAACAATGGCTGTCAGGTTCGCAATACTGCCACCCGAGGTTAGATCACCGCCGGCTGAATCGGGATAACCCACCAGTTCACACATCCAGCGAATCAGGCACTGTTCCATCTTTACGCCACCAGGAGATGCAAATGCGATTCCACAATAGTGATTTGATACATCCGCCAGGTAGTCACCCAGCGCCGAGGGGTAAAGCCCACCCCCGGG
This sequence comes from uncultured Wenzhouxiangellaceae bacterium, assembly GCA_964479355.1. Classification (GTDB taxonomy): domain Bacteria; phylum Pseudomonadota; class Gammaproteobacteria; order Xanthomonadales; family SZUA-36; genus SZUA-36. The sequence continues at coordinate 3,968 of CAYZLS010000116.1, forward strand.
TATATAGGCCATGTGACCACCTGAAGCAGCATTGAGCCCCTCCTCGTCAACCGCGACAGTCAGCACTTCAAGCAATTTGCTTAACTCTGAAGCTTGCTCGCTAAAGGGCTGATCTAGCATTTTACTCTGGCCTGTTTCAGTACCATAGGCACGCATGTCAGGCAGTCTGGTCAGAAATTCTTCCGCATAGCCAATTGCCCTGGCAGTTAAAACGATGCGTTCATCTGCACCTGGCTCAAGCCCTGATGCAGCTTGTTCCAGCTGTTTAATTTTTTTCAGCATGCTTATACCTGACTACCTTTCCGGGTGCTGGTGCAATATGTGAGTTAAGGATATTATCTGCCCCATTATGTCAAATAACCGGGCCCAAAGAACAATGAGGTGGTCCAATAGATTGTACAGCCCAGTTAAGGGATCATTTATTTAACTGGGAGAAGTAAATTGAGTAAAAGAAAAAGATATTCAAAGGCATTCAAATTAGACACAGTCAGTGATAAAGCAACTTTTCTTCTGTAATTTCCGGTTTACCCATTCAAGCAAATTCGCTTTTCATCCATTGTCAGATAAATTCGTCCAGTTTCCCACTCGTCTGAGATTTCCATGACCACGGCTTCCACACAAAGCATCAATATTGCAACGGGCAGTACTCGGAATAAACGTGACAAAACAGGCTATCTGTTTGTATTACATGGTTATTATATTTACATTTATGTCTATAGCCAAAATGCCATTCTGGCTATAGATAAATCAGGTCTTTTCAGCGCTAAGCTCGCTGACTACCACGGTGAGTATCAGACCAACAATAAACCCGGGGATAATCTCATACAGGTCATGAAACATGGATTTGAACACCAACACCCACACCATGGTTGTTAAGAACCCACCCAGCATGCCGGCGATAGCCCCTTTCAGATTGGTCGGAGGGTACCAAAGCGCACATAGTAATACTGGTCCAAAAGCCGCCCCAAGGCCCGACCAAGCGAATAATATAAACCAGAAAATAAGTGGTGTTTCGCGCAGTGCGAAAAAAATACCACCCGCTCCAATAAGCAACGTCACCCATTTCCCGTAAGCTGTCAGGGTTTGGTCGGACTTGCCAGAGCCACGGATTTTTTGCAAAAAGTCTCGCACTACCGCCGAAGATGCCAGTAGCAACAGGCTGTCGATGGTCGACATAATTGCTGCCAGCACAATAACCATGAATATTCCGGTCAGAACTGGCGACAACATAGCACTTGCCATGACCGGCAAGATGGTTTCCGGGTCTGCAAGACCAGGGAACAGCGCCCTGCCCGCCATCCCGGTCAATACCGCCCCTAGGTCAAAACACAGAATCACAAAGATTGAGATCCCCATCGCGGGTACCAGGCTTTGCTCTGAGCGGGCCGACATAAAACGCACCATCAATTGCGGCACGCCCAGGAACGGTATACCAATGGCAAGAAAACTGATCACCCCGACCAGGGCTGGAATACCGGGACCCGCCGGTCCCCACATACTTAAAAGACCCGGGTCCTGTAGTTGCAGGGCGTGGCTAACCCCACTCCAGCCACCGGCTGCATAAATCGCAACAGCCGGCATGAAAATCAGACCCAGTAACATCAATACTCCCTGCGCCAGGTCGGTCCAGGCCACCGCCTTATAGCCACCAATGAGCGTATAACCAATAATGACGACCGCACCGAAAATGACCGCCGTTGAGTAAGACAGATTGGTAAAGCTGCTAAAAGCCTTACCGGTGGCTACCAGCAGTGCGGCGACATAAGCGCTGACCATTAATAAAATAATCAATGCACTGATTGCGCGCAAGTAATGTGTCTGGTCACCAAAGCGTGCCGCTAACACATCCGGGACGGTGATCGAGTCTGACTGATCTGCTAGACGCTTGAGCCGGCGCGACATCAGTAGCCAGGCCAGAGAAATTCCCAGTAACTCACCTGCTACAACCCAAAAAGCATGTGCACCCACGGCGTAACCCATACCAGTCAGCCCCAATAACAACCAACCGCTTTCACCCGTTACATTGGTGCTGAATGCGACCACCCATGGAGGCAGTTGTTTATCGGCTAGAAAATAGCCCTGCAAACTGCCGGTTGTGCTGCGACTCCACAGCGCGAGACCCAACAGCACTACTAGGTAGA